>JAJRTH010000022.1 GCA_024278375.1 archaeon
AGCATGAGCGCTCCGTATTCCTCTCTTGAGATTATTCTGGCCGAAAGTACGACATAGATAAAACCTATGAGTGCGATGACCATCTTGTCCATCAGGGCAAAACTACCCTTTTTCAGCAGAACTCCGGTGAACGATGACATGAGCGGATGGTTATGAGTTATGGATTTTATAGTTGTGGTTATGAGATGAGCACAGACGCTTCATGACCGGGTCCAAAAAGCGGTTGCCAGAAAAAAGCAGACTTTTCTAGGCCATCTTCCCAAGCCATTACACATAGAAGCCTAAGGATATGGCCTTTCCCGGGAATCCCTTTTTTCGAACCGATGCTCATTTCCTGATTCTTTCCAGCACGGCTCCTACCATCAGCGGAAGCAGCACGGTTGCGTCTCCATCTACGGTCACATAGTCCGCATCCTCTCTCACCTTTCCCCATGATACCGCCTCTCTGACACGAGCGCCTGAAAGGGAGCCATCATATTCCACTGCGGTTGTGATATATACAGCGTAATCCAGGCCATCGCGGAACTGGTTCCACCATATCGTGTGGTGCTTCGATATACCCCCGCCAATCATGAGAGCGCCGGTCTTTTTTGCCGTGAAGACTATGTCTGCGAGGTCCTGCTCATCTTTGAACAGGTTTATGTGAAAGTCCTTGTGGTCCTGCCAGAAGCTCCAGAGATGGGAACCAAAGGCTCCATCTGTGATTCCGGGAATGAACACAGGGATTTCGTTCTTCCACGCCCAGTAGAGGAAAGACCTCTCGTCCATCCGCTTTCCGAACTCCAGCGCCAGTTCCTTCGTGGATATATCCCGCACTCCGGAATCGTATATCTCCCCAAGTATGGGCTGCATGTGCTCTTCAAGAGGAATGCCATATGATTCGTTGGGGACGAAGACATTTCCCAGCCTGTTTATCTCCTCCTGATGAAGTTCCGCATCGTCTGCGAAAAATGTTCCGTGGTAGTAATCCGCCCATGAGCGCGCAAGGTCATGGTCGAGAGCGCCGGAGGTGGTGATTATCCCGTGCACCATCTTCCTTTTCACGAGCTCTATTATGACCCCCCGGGTTCCGGTGGCCAGAATGCAGGCTGGGAACGAAAGAAAATTGAAGATATCCGGCTCGGTGAACATCTTTTCAAGTATATTCACGCCTATCCCCACGTTCTTCGCGGTGAATCCTCCGGAATCATAGAACGATTTCACCAGCTCGTCGAGGCTCATTCGGTCCTTGATTTCGATGTCCTTCACCGATTTCAGGTTCTGCACCATGGAAATGCAATTTCGAAACGGTTAAAAAGCTTTTTATCCCGGAACAGGCACGGCCCGGAGCCTGAAAGCATCCATCGATTAACTTTATATACCCCTGCTATTGTGAGGGTGACACTCGAGCAGGAGGCCCAAACTTGGCATCTAAGACAAAAGATTCTGAAAATCCTGACTTCAAATACATGGTCCGAATCGTGGACACGGACATAGATGGTAACAGGCCGGTAGTCCATGCCCTACAGAGCATACCGGGAATAGGGCAGAGGAGCGCCGAAGCCGTTGTTTACGGTCAGAACTTTCCGCCCTACGAAAAGATAGGAAATCTCTCGGACGAGGACATAGAGAAGCTGGATAACATTCTCAGAGAGGTCCACAGCTACATACCGTCCTGGATGGTCAACAGGAGGAAGGACTACGAGACGGGAAAGGACCTCCATGTGGTCGGTTCCGAGCTGAAGATGCAGGTCAAGGATGACATAGACCTGCTGAAGAAAATAAGGGCCTACAGGGGAATAAGGCACGAAACCGGACACAAGGTAAGGGGCCAGAGGACGAAATCCAACGGAAGATCGGGACTCACGCTGGGAGTTTCAAGGAAGAAGAAGTGAGGTGGATAGATGGGAGACCCGAAATTCAACAGAAAAAAGTATTCCAAGCCCTCGCATCCCTGGCAGGCCGACAGGATAAAGTATGAGAAGGAGATTCAGAAGAAATACGGCCTTAAGAACAAGAGGGAGATATGGAAGGCTCAGGCGGAACTCAGAAGGATGAGAAGACATGCGAGGAAGCTTCAGGCCAGGCTGAGATACGGAGACCCCCAGGCGGTCAAGGAATCCCAGGAACTCCTGGCAAAACTCACGGCCCTCGGGATACTTCAGGGGGAGAATATAGGTCTAGATGATGTCCTGGCACTCGATGTCGAAGCAGTCCTTATGAGGAGGCTCCAGACCATAGTCTATTTCAGAGGAATGGCGAATACTCCCGAGCAGGCAAGGCAGTTCATAGTTCACGGACACATAGCAGTTAATGGCGGAAAGGTTACGGTCCCGGGTTATCTTGTTAAGAAATCCGAGGAAGGTCTTATCACATATCACTACAATTCGCCGTTAAACGATGAACTTCACCCTGAAAGGACCAAAAAGCAGAAGAAGATGGAAAACAGGATGGAAAAGGCGGAGGTGACCGCAAATGGTTAAATGGGGCGTCGCTCATATATACGCATCACACAATAACATAATAATCACACTCACGGACATAACAGGGGCTGAGACCCTTGCAAAATGCAGCGGCGGGATGGTGGTCAAGGCGGATAAGGACGAAGGCTCTCCGTACGCCGCCATGAGGGCCGCAGAAAGGATCGCCGAGGCCGCAAAGGAGAAGGGCATAAATCAGATATTCGTGAAGGTAAGGGCCCCGGGCGGAAACAAGTCCCACTCTCCAGGACCTGGAGCTCAGGCTGCGATAAGAGCGCTTTCCAGGTCAGGATTGAGAATCGGAAGGATAGAGGATGTCACCCCCATACCCCATGACGGTACCAAGAAGAAGGGGGGAAGGCGCGGAAGAAGGGTATAAATGCAGATAGATGTTCTTGAAATCAAAGATACCCGGGCAAAACTGCTCATATATGATGCCGACCCGTTCATCGTCAACGCTCTTCGCAGGACCCTTATGTCAGACATACCTAAAATGGCAATCGAAGAGGTAGATTTCCACCTCGGACCCATAGGGACAAGCGAAGGAGGAAGGGTTGCTGACGGCTCTTCACCTCTTTTCGACGAGATAATAGCCCACAGACTGGGCCTTGTGCCCATTCCCACGGATTTGAAAAGATTCAACTTCAGGGAGAAGTGCGAGCACGAACCGGACAAATCCTGTCCGCTATGTACGATAACCTATACACTCCACAAAGTTGGCCCCTGCACAGTATATTCTGGCGATCTCGAACCCATAAACGGTCCGGAATTCAGACCGAAAGACGAGCTGATTCCGATAGTGGAGCTCAGCGAGGGACAGGCCATATACATAACTGCAAATGCCATACTCGGAACCGGAAAAGAGCATGCGAAGTGGCAGGTCACAAGCGGCGTGGGTTATAAGTACTACCCATCCGTGACCATCGACGATTCTAAATGTACCGACTGCAAGAAATGCATCGAGGTATGTCCTGAGAATGTTTTCGAGGAGATGGACGGGAAGGTTATTGTGAAGAACCCGGAAAACTGCTCACTGTGCAACACCTGTGTGGAGGAATGTCCGGAGGCCATAAAGGTCGAGGGAGATCAGACGAAGTTCATATTCAGTTTTGAAACCGACGGTTCTCTGAGCGCCGAGGAAACCCTGAAATATGCTCTCCAGCTCCTTGCGGACAGGTTCGAGGGACTTCGAGAGAACGTATCCGAGCTTAAGTAGTCCCGAGAGGTCACCATCCTGAATGGAGCAGATATAGATGGAACCGATCACCATTTTACTCATAGCTCTCGGGCTGGCAATGGATGCCTTTGCTGTCTCCATAACAAGCGGGATAACAATAAGGAATCTGAGAATGGGCCACGCCTTAAAAATCGGCATTTTTTTCGGGTCGTTTCAGGCGATTATGCCTGCAATCGGTTGGTTCACAGGTACAGGTATGAGGGTCCTGGTCTATGGGATAGACCACTGGATCGCCTTCTTCCTTCTGAGCTTCATAGGTTGCAGGATGATATACGGTGCCCTGCGAACGGATGAGGAAGAGAGGAAATATGATCCACTCAACATCCATGTCCTTCTCCTCCTATCTTTTGCCACGAGCATCGATGCTCTTGCAGTCGGGGTGAGCTTTGCCTTCCTGAAGGTGTCAATCCTTGCTCCCGTGCTTATAATCGGGCTTATAACCTTCATACTCTCCTTTTTCGGCGTTTATATAGGAGACAGGCTCGGACACTTCTTCGAGAAAAAGATGGAGGTCGCCGGAGGCATCATATTGATAATCATAGGTCTTAAAATACTGGTGGAGAGCGGGATATAGATTCATATATCGAGTGCCTCGAAATCGAAAAACCGCAATCACCGATTTTTGTAGTGAAATATCCCCAGCATCCCGGTTTTTATCGAGATTTCCGCGGTGTTTCCGAGCATCTCATTGGATATCCCATTCGTACCTTTTACGGAGAAAGAGCCGTTTTCCATCGGATACTTCAGACCGGAGAGCCTGACGCCCTCGACCTTCTCGGACAGGGGAAGAAGGGAAATCCTCTCTCCCTTCTCACCCTTTATCCAGATTTTTCCCTCACCTTCCAGAACAAGAATCTCCAGATCGGGCTCGACAATCCGCGCACTGATTCCTTTCGGCACCGAGAGAAGCATCTGGATGTTCGCGATGGAATGGTCCGGCCGTGAGGATATTCCGGGGGAGACAAGTATCTCGTCGTATCCGAGCTCCACGGCCTTATGAAGAGCGAGCCATCCGTCGGTCCTGTCTTTTTCCCGGGGATATATGATGATCCTGTCCTTCGGGAGACTTCTAAGAATTCCGGCTTCCGCCGAGTCCATATCTCCGATTATGAGGTCCGGCCGAATTCCCAGGGCATGTGCTGTATTAACTCCTCCGTCGGCACAGATGATAAAATCGGATTCCTCTGCTTTTTTTATGTAGAACATCCTGTCCTTTTCCGACAGCCCCCGGCAATCTCTTCCGTTCAGCAGAATGAGGCACCTCATATCATCTCTCCATTTCCTTGGATATCTTTTTCACGATTTCAGCCGCCTTTACAGCAGATTCTCCGAACACATACAGACACGGCTCCCTTCCGTAGGCTCCCCGGTCAGCAAGGCAGAGAGCACACCATCCCCCGGGTATATTCTCTCCGTCGAACTCAGCGAATTCGATCCCGAGATTTTTCAGGACCTTTTCAACATCTTCGTTGAAAAGTATGTTCACCGCGGCTCTTATATCTTCACGCATATCCATTGCTGACAGCAGTATGCCAGAAAGGTGTCTGCTGACGCCGAATTCAGGGCCTGTCAGAGCCATCACCTTCCCTTTTATCTCAACGAGACGGCCAGGTATTGCCGCCACCTCCGAGGGATTTTTCGCTCCAGGCAGGGCTGATGCTATGTTTATCCTGACCTCCGGGATGATTCTCTCGGAGAGATGGCCTTCCAGAATCCTCACCGCCTCTATCACATCATCGAGAATCTCTCTTCTTTCAACCGCCTGCCTCTGACTTCTTATGTTCATGCACACCCTGCAGTTTTCAACCGGATGAAGCGGGCATAAAAGTCCTTTCTCACGTATGGAGAAGCAGCCCTCACAGAGAACGGAAACCATCTCAGCATCACCTGCTCCCCCCTTTATGAGTTTCACGAGCTTTTCCACCGTCGCAGATATCTCCGCATCGATATGAGGGTCAAAGTGCTCGCTCTCCATGAACAGATATCTGCTTACCATGGCCTGTGTGACCCCGACGGCATCCGCGATCTCTGTCTGCTTCCACCCCTCGTCTTTCAGGGCCTTAGCGCTCCTTTTCCTGATTTCAGGGAGAATCCTTTCGACCATAACGGTACATGATGCGTCAATCATATTACTCGGTAATATCGTTATAGGGCATGTTATTTAAAGTTTTTGCAGGAAGAAAAAGTGTTAAATACCCATCTATATTATGGAGTTATAGACAGCCAAGGAGGCATCGGAATGTTCGGAGATATGAATCCTGTACAGAAAAAAATGCTCACAATCGTCGTTGTGGTGGCAATACTCGCAGGAATCGTGGCAGCATATATGGTATGGCATCACGAGGAGGGCGGCCCATCGGAAGACCGCCTTGTGATCTACGCCTATGACAGCTTCGTTTCCTGGGGTCTCAGCAATTCCACCATACACAAGTTCGAGGAGATGTACAATGTCACGGTCGAGGTCAGGACCTACGGCGATGCGGGTTCCGTGTTAAACCGTGTTATAATGGAGAAGTCGAACCCTCAGGCGGACATAATAGTGGGCGTGGACAACTCCCTTCTGCAGAAAGCTCTGGATAATGATGTTCTCGAACCCTATGAACCTGCGAACATAGTTAAGATACCTGAAAACCTGATATTTGATCCCAGCTATCATGTGGTACCCTTCGATTACGGCTATGTCGCCCTCGTTTACAACAAGACAGTGGTTACGAACCCTCCAGAAACCTTTGAGGACCTGCTCTCACCGGAGTGGAAGGGAAGGTTGATACTTGAGAATCCCCAGACATCCAGCACTGGCCTTGCGTTCCTCGACTGGACAATCGCAGCCAACGGAAACAGTCTGAACACGACGTTCTGGAGCATTCTCGCCGGCAATGCCAAGATAACGGATGGCTGGGACAGTGCATTCGAGATGTTCGAAAGCGGCGAGGGAGACATAATGGTCAGTTACGCTACGGACCCGGCATACTATGTGGAGTACTACGGTGATACGAACTATGTGGCGTCCTTCCTGAAGGTTAACAGGACCGGAAAGACCACCGGATATCTGCAGATAGAAGGCATGGGGATAGTAAAGGGGTGCAAACACCCGGAACTTGCGAAGAAATTCATAGAATTCGCATTGAGCGAAGATTTCCAGAAAGAGATTCCGCTGACCAACTGGATGTTTCCTGTGAACCCAGATGTTCCTCTGCCAGACTGCTTCGAATATGCGGTGCATCCGGAGATGGACCTCGCGATAGACCCGAAGACACTTGCCGAGAACCAGGATGCATGGCTTGACGAATGGGCAAGGGCCGTGCAGGCATAGGTGTGCCGATGCGCATGTCCGGGAAGGCGTTGAAAAGATACGCTCTTCTCTCCGTACCTCTTTTATTTCTCACCCTATTCTTCTTTTATCCCCTGTTTATGGGAATACTTCCCGGAATAAACGACAACGGACTCACGGGCGTTTACATCTACAGGATTCTCTCGGACCCCTATTACCAGAAAATAATTTCCTTCACGACCTTTCAGGCAATAGCCAGCACAGTCCTTACGGTCCTACTCGGGCTTCCCGGGGCCTATCTCATATCGCACTACGATTTCAGGGGGAAGCCACTGGTTAAGGCCATGACAACAATACCGTTCATAATGCCATCCCTCATGGTTGTCATGGGCTTCATACTGCTTTTCGGAAACAGGGGATTCTTCACAGGGCTGCTTTCAGGCATCTTCGGCCATCCTGTCAACCTGGATATCCTGTATTCCTGGAAGGCCATCATACTTGCGCACGCGTTCTACAATTTTCCGATAGTCATGAGGATGGTCGGCAGCTCCTGGGAAAGAATGGATGCCGATCTTGAGGATGCTGCCAGAACGCTGGGAGCAAGCCCCTGGCAGAGATTCCGCCGTGTCACACTCCCGTATCTCTATCCCTCGATAATGGCGAGCGCTCTCCTGACATTCATATTCTGTTTCATGTCCTTTGCAATCGTTCTGATACTCGGGGGCGTGAGGTACACTACGGTCGAGGTGAGCATATACACCCTCTCGAATGTCATGATAAAACCGCACATGGCTAGCGCAATGGCGATAATCCAGATATCCGTGTCCCTTGTTTTCATGTACCTATATCTGAAAATGTCGGGATACAGCATTGCCCGGGGAAGACAGAGGCCCATGAGGAAACTGCATCTTAAGGAGATGATTTCCCTGAAAGGCCTAGGCATTGTCGGATATTCCATCCTGATAATGGTGCTTGTTCTGGGCCCCATGCTCGCCGTGATATACAGCTCCTTCACATTCCGCAGCAGCGGTCTCACCCTCAGATGGTATCAGGACGTCTTCTCTGCAAAGGCGGAATCCATACTCGGGATAAGTCCGGTTGAGGCGATATTCAATTCCCTTTACTTCGCGACCCTTGCGGTATCCATGTCGCTCATACTCTCGCTCCTTCTATCCTATGCGCTCTACAGAAGAAAAAACAGGCTCTCATTGATGGACCCTCTGTTCATGCTTCCAATGGGGATATCCTCCGTTACCTTGGGATTCGGAATGATACAGGCCTTTATCGACCCACCATTGCAGATTTACGGCTCATGGTGGGCGATAGTTGTGGCCCATACGGTCATATCCTTTCCCTTCGTTTTCAGGGCAGTTAGCAATTCGGTGCGCTCCATGAACCCGGAACTAACCGAGGCGGCAAAAACCCTGGGAGCAAATGGAATCCAGAGCTTTCTGATGGTGGAGCTGCCGCAGATCATGCCCGGAATCATCGTCGGACTCACATTTGGTTTTGCCATCTCTATTGGGGAGTTCGGAGCCACCCTGATGCTCTACAGGCCCGATTACAGCACCATTCCCATAGCGATATACCGTTTCCTGGGTTCGAGGAACTTCGGTGCGGCCACGTCCATGTCCGTAATACTCATGCTGTTTGCAGGAATATCCTTTTTAATGATAGAGAGGTTCTCCGGGGAGAAGGTGTTTTAGGATGAAGATCGAACTGAAGGGCATATCGCACTCTTTCGACGGTGAAGAGGTTCTCAGTGACATCAATCTCGAGGTCAGAGATGGGGAGATACTCGGGATATTGGGTCCTTCTGGATGCGGGAAAACCACCATTCTTCGCATAGTCGCAGGCCTCATAAGGCCGAATTCCGGCAGAGTTCTCTTTGACGGAAAGGATGTTACCGATGTGCCTCCGGAAAAAAGGAATGTCGGTATGGTCTTCCAGAGCTACGCACTATTCTCCAGCATGACCGTGGAGGACAACATAGGATTTGGACTGATGGTGAAGGGAGAAAAGCGCAGCGAGATAAAAAGACGGGTTAAAGAGCTCTTGGAACTCGTTCATCTGGAGGGATATGAGAAAAGGAAACCCGGCGAACTTTCGGGTGGTGAGATGCAGAGGGTGGCCCTTGCAAGAGCCCTTGCTCCAGGCGTTGGCCTCCTGCTCCTGGACGAGCCCCTATCAGCGCTGGATGCAAAACTCAGAAAGGCTCTCAAGAAGGAGATACGCAGGATTCAGAGGGAAACAGGCGTTACAGCCATCTATGTGACCCATGACCAGGAAGAGGCTCTCTCCATATCGGACAGAGTGGCTGTAATGAGCAAGGGGGAAATCGAACAGATCGGAAAACCCGTGGAGATATACATGCATCCTGAAACTGAGTTCGTTGCCAGATTTGTGGGCGAGATAAACATGCTGGACGGCATTGTGAAGGGCGGGAGTATAGAAACACCTGTGGGCAGCATACCTGCGGGAGCCGATTTTTCCGAGGGAGAGATGGTGAAGATTCTCATACGCCCGGAAAACCTTCTGCCTTTTGAGAAGGGAGAGTGCATGAGAATAAGGGGAAAAATAGTTGAGATGGAGAGCGCAGCCGGAGAAATAAGGGGAAAAATTAAGGCTAACGGTACGGAAATGATATTCCGAAGGTATATAGGTGAGATAGACGCAAAAATCGGAGATGAGGTCGAACTGTACATTCCTCTTGAGAGAATCTCATTCATGAAATAACAGAAATGGTTTATATGCTCCTCCCATATCGGGATGGGAATGAAGCTTTCAGAGTTGGGTGAATTCGGGTTAATAAAACGAATTTCCAGAGAACCGCAGAGAGAGGGGGTTGTGGCTGGCATAGGTGATGATGCGGCGGTCATCAAGGACGGGGAGGAATTCATCCTTTACACGACAGATATAATTGTAGAAGACAGTCACTTCAGAAAGGAATGGTGTCCTCCCGAAAAGATAGGGAGAAAGGCCATGGTATCGAATATATCTGACATAGCGGCGATGGGCGGAATACCAGAATACGCCCTTGTATCAATCGCGTTGAGGTCAGACACGGAGGCGGAATTCGTTGGATCTGTCTATAAAGGGATGTATGATGTTGCCGATAGATACGGAGTTGATATAATCGGAGGAGATACTACACATGGTTCTCTGATGGTTATAAACGTGGTTGTCACAGGCAGGACGGATAAGGAACATCTTACGCTGAGGAGCGGTGCGAAAACAGGTGATTACATCCTTGTCAGCGGACCTCTAGGAGGCTCAAAGGCGGGGCTGGAACTCTTGAAAATGGGATATAGAGAGCCGAAGGGCCCTATAGAAAAACACCTGGACCCTGGATGCAGGATGGACATTGCCAGAGATGTAGCGGTTTTTGCGAGCGCCATGATAGATGTTTCCGATGGGCTGGCATCTGAGGTCAGACATATATGCGAAGAAAGCGGTGTGGGAGCGATAATCGAGAGGGAAAGAATACCTCTGGACAGGGAAACGATAAAGGCCGGAAAGATTCTGGAAATGGACCCCTACGATTTTGCGCTCCACGGCGGTGAGGACTATGAGCTTGTTTTCACGGTCCCGGAGGAGAATCTTGATAGGGTGAGGAGATACGGAACCGTGGTCGGAAGAATCATGGACAAGGACATGGGAGTGATGATAGAAAACGGAGAAATTATGGATTTAAAGGGTGGTTATGAGCATTTCAGGGAGGACAGAAGATAGCAACATTCTAATTTGTTGCATATAAACGAAAGCTATATATAGATATAGATGTTATAGTGGCTTATGCGATAAAATGAAAAGAAAAATCATTGAACTCCCCTCATTGGGACTGATTGTAGGAATTATGATATACATAGGCGTTTACAATTCAGAATTTCGATGGTTTATTTAATTCCTATACCCCGCAGCTTGCTGCGGTTGGGTTCTTCATTCCAATGGATTTAGTTAGGGTATTACGCAATAAGTGAGCACAGGCTAAAGTCACTCAGGCTTTCCTGAATTAAGTAATGGATAGATAGAGGAATACGGACATGGCTATGACCTCGAAGAGATTTATCAGTACGGAGAAGGGGCCAAGGCTTGCGGAGGAGAATCCGAAGAGCGCATGGAGAATGGGAAGTGTGAAAATGGCCTGAAACAGTAGGGCAATGAGGAATATTATGAGGCCAAAGGTAAAGCGGGCATTAATCTCCCTGTAATCCCTGATATATGTGATAAGAAGTGCGGAAAGCAGGAATATGGAAGCCATAGACAGAGCGGAATTCACCGGGTAATATGGCGGCTTCACCCCGTGTTTTCCACGAATAAATGGAAATAACAAAGCCAGAGCCAGACCTATGACTGCTCCTGAGAGAGCGATAAACAGAACCTTCAATGCGACCTTTGTGTCTTTATTCATCTTTACCACCATCCTTTTCCTTCCTTATCTTATTTTTCCCAATTTTCTCCTCAATCTTCAGAAAGGTATTCCAGTTCTCCTCTATCACAGGTGCAAGGAAGTAGAGCGCTCCGTATTTTCCTCCCATGGTCCCCACAAGCCCGTTCTTTCTCAGGACCTTAAGGTGATGTTGGACCGTGCTGTAATCCACCCCCATTGCCTTTGCGAGCTGATGGGTGTTTCTAGGTTGTTCTTTCAGCAATTCCAGTATTCTGGCACGGTTCCATCCGCCCTGAGTTCCGGCTATCAGCCACCAGAGAAGCCTTTCAAGGGAGTTCATGAGATATAGACCGATATCCCATATGCTATTAGAAATTTGTCCGTTATCGAAAGCGGGACTGCCAAGTTAAGAGATCCAGAAGTGTAGAACAAGATGAATGATTTCGGCCACGAGTTTACCGTTGTTATTCTGGCATTTTCAGGGAATCGGTTCCAGAATCTTTTGGTTCCGGATTTCAATACGCTGAACCATCCCCC
>JAJRTH010000023.1 GCA_024278375.1 archaeon
AGACGTAGCTCACAGCAACAAAGAGACCTATTGTCGCCAGTATGGGTATCAGGATAGTTGAGAACTCCGGAACGTCAATCGGTGGCTCGCTCCATCCTGTTGTCTCATATGTTCCGCCCGCTCCGTCCGTGAAGAGAGCACTTACCTGTATCCTGTAATTGTTCGCCAGATTCGGTGTTGGCTGTCCGGGTTTGCTGCTTACATATGGGCTTGTGAGGTTTATCCACCAGATTCCGGTTGAGCCTGGGTCTGTTGCATTAGGCTGTGCCGGGGTGTTTGGCCCCGCAGTAAAGTTGGTTATATCATATGTAGTAGTAGTTCCTGTTCCGAGATCCAAGACATATGCCCTGAATCCAACAGTATTCTCATATGTGCCTTTGTTCCAGTTGGGGCTCTGATAGCTGTAGGAAGTATATCTGAATGCTTCTACTGTTATGTTGAGCCAGTTTGCACCGCTTGTAACACTCACCACTATCCTCTCAGCTTTCGCTACATTGGCGAGCTGGCTTGCAGGAGTCGTTGTCTCACCGGCAGCGATGGTCCAGTTGGAACAGAAGGTGTAGTTAGCTACTCCGTTGCCCATGTGATTGTATGGCTGGCTTCCGTTGGCAGTTCCCATGCCGTAATTAAGGAATTCAGCATAGAGATATATATATGGTCACCAGCAACAGGAGGATCGATAAACGGATCATCTCCAAAACCTGTATCCCAGCTATACGTACCATATGAGCCCAGATCGCTCTCCCCACCATTGTTTTCGGATGTAGTCCAGTCCGTCGGATCTTCGCTCGTATGAGCATATAGAACGCCATAATATAGGCCTGTTGCACCGTCCCAGTAGGTCGCTATACCATCATTGCTGTCGAACCAGTAACCCTGTATAAAATCAGCTTCTGCTTTCACATTCGCAGGCATCATTCCTACCGCGCTTATGTCCATGAGGGCAATCATAGCAATTGCAATTGCTTTCATTGTATTCCCATATTCTATCATCCTCCATTTACTTAAAAGTATCGCTTTTTTGTGCAAAAGATAGGAATGCAGATATCTAAAAAAATCTCCAATTGCCGAGCATATTTTCTAATGTGAAGGCAGCATCCCGAAACCTCTTTAAACATCCTCTCCATGCTGCGGGACAAGGTGATAAAATGGCAGAAAAAACGAGAGTTGTGATACTTGGAGCAGCAGGAAGAGACTTTCACAATTTCAACACATACTTCAGGGATAATGAGCAGTTTGAGGTGGTTGCTTTCACGGCAACCCAGATACCGGACATAGAGGGAAGGAAATATCCTCCAGAGCTTGCTGGGAAACTGTATCCCGAAGGAATACCGATACTTGCGGAGGAGGACCTGCCGCAGATAATTAAAGAAAAAAATGTGGATCTGGCGGTTCTCGCATACAGCGACCTTCCATACGAATACGTGATGTAGAGGTCCGCAATAGCAAATGCGGCTGGAGCGGATTTCATGCTCATGGGGCCGACCCACACGATGATTGAATCCTCAAAACCCGTTATTGCGGTCTGTGCCGTAAGGACAGGCTGCGGAAAGAGTCAGACATCCAGAAAGATATTCAGGATGCTCAGGGACAGAGGTCTCAAAGCTGTTTCTATACGGCACCCGATGCCCTATGGCGACCTTGTGAAGCAGAAAGTGCAGCGCTTCGCATCCTATGGAGACCTAGATAAGCACGAATGCACAATAGAGGAGAGAGAGGAATACGAGCCGTACATAGATATGGGCGGAATAGTATATGCCGGAGTGGACTATGAGGCGATTCTCAGAGAGGCGGAGAAAGAGGCAGATGTAATAATCTGGGACGGGGGGAACAACGACTTCGCATTCTATAAGCCTGACCTCTACATAACCGTGGCAGACCCTCTCAGACCCGGAGATGAAATATCTTACTATCCCGGAGAGGTGAATGTCAGGCTTGCGGATGTTGTTGTGATAAACAAGGTGGAGAGCGCCGACCCCTATGATATAGAAGAGGTCAGAGAGAACATAAGAGCCGTGAATCCGAAGGTAAAGATAATCGATGCCGCATCTCCCCTCACCGTGGACAATCCAGAGCAGATAGAGGGCAAGAGAGTGCTGGTTGTCGAGGACGGGCCGACTGTGACCCATGGAGGGATGTCCTACGGAGCTGGATATGTGGCTGCCACGAAGTTCGGTGCTGGAGATATAATAGACCCAAGACCCTATGCCGTGGGAAGCATCGTCGATACTTTTGAGAAATACACACATCTCGAGTATGTCCTTCCCGCAATGGGCTACGGTGCCAAACAGATAAAGGAGCTGGAGGAAACGATAAACAAGACCGACTGTGACCTGGTGGTCTCGGGAACACCCATAGACCTAAACCGAGTGGTCAAGGTCAACAAGCAGATAATCCATGTGAAGTACGAGCTTCAGGAGATTGGAAAACCCGATTTGAAGGATGTCATAGAGAAGTTCGTTAAAGAAAAAGGGCTTTAAACCCTTTATTCACCATACTTTTCACATCTCTTTTCCGAAATCTATATATCCCTCCTTCCATGCCATTCTATGATCTCCCTTCCGTTTGAAAACACTGTTTATCGGTTAAATCCAACCAAGATAGTATGCCTGGGCAGGAACTATGTCGAACATGCCAGAGAGATGGGGTCCGATGTTCCCAAAAGTCCGGTCATATTCCTGAAACCACCTTCCTCCCTTCTGCCACCCGATAGCAGGATAATACTTCCGCCGGAGAGCTCAGAGGTGCATCATGAGGTCGAGCTGGCAGTCATTATAGGAAAAACAGGGACTCATATAAGGAAAGAAGAGGCCATGCAGTACGTTCTCGGTTACACCGTCTTTCTGGACATCACGGCGAGGGACCTGCAGAAAGAGGCAAAAAAGAAAGGACTGCCTTGGACACTCTCCAAGGGTTTTGATACTTTCGCACCCATAGGTCCGAGAATAATCAGTGCAGATGAGTTAGATCCTCATGCACTAGAAATAGGACTGAAAGTGAATGGCGAGGTCAGGCAGCGCTCCTCCACATCCATGATGATTTTCGGAATCGGCGAGATAATCGCCTACGTATCCTCTATAATGACTCTGCAAGAGGGAGACATAATTGCAACCGGCACCCCTTCCGGCGTAGGGCCCATAGAGGACGGGGACAGGATAGAGGCATGGATTGAAGGAATCGGTGTGCTTAAAGAGGATGTCGTGAGTACATAGTGCCAGCGTAAAATATTTATTCTAGAGCAATATGCATTATCATGCCTTTATTCGGAAAGAGAAAGAAAAAAAGAGAGGTCGTTGAAGAAAATAGCACGATTTCGGATGCATTGGTGGATCAGAGGAGGAAAATAGACGAGGAACTGTTGAAACTGGAATATGCAAGGGCTGAAGGGAGAATATCGGATGCCGAATATCTTGAAATGAGAGAAAGACTTGAAAAAATTAAGAGAGACATGGAGGAAATGGCTAGTCACAGCCCCATATGAAACCAAAATTATCTGATGAATTCTCTTTCCACCCACTCCCTTATCTCATCCCTGACCTTCCTGAAGACTTCCATTATTTCCTCTTCTGTGCCTTCTGCCTCAGAAGGGTCCTGAAAACCTCTGTGTATATGTCTCTTTCCAGGAAAGAACGGACAGGTCTCCTTTGCATGGTCGCATACCGTTACCACAAGGTCGAAATCCCTTCCCCTGAACTCCTCTATGCTCTTGGAATGGTGGCCCTCCATGGATATTCCGATCTCTTCCATGACCCTTATCGCATAGGGATTTACATGGGACGGCTCAGTGCCTGCGCTCTCCGCCTGCCATTTATCCGAGAGGGCGTTCACAAAGGCCTCGGCCATCTGTGAACGTGCTGAGTTGTGAGTGCAGATGAACAGGACCTTCATTTTATCTCCACCCTCTCTCCAGTTACCATATAGTGTATCTTCTCAGCCATCTTGCATGCGTGGTCTCCACATCTCTCGAGATATCTGGCTATCATTATATGGTGGGAGCATCGGGTTATCTTCGTGGGGTCTTCCATCATGTATGTTAGACACTCCCTGAATATGGAGTACCGCATACTGTCCAGCTCATCATCCCTCTCGCTGAAATCCTCTATTAGAGACAGGTCTTCGGTCTCAAAGGCGTTCAACGCATCAGAGACCATGCCTGCTACCTTCTCCGCCATGTAAGGAATCTCCACAAGTTTTCCGATATGCGGCCTCTCCGCAAGCTGCTCTGCCACCTTGGCTATGTCCTTACCGTATCTGCCTATGCGGGCAAGGTAGGTTATCATCTTCAGAATGCAGCCAAGCGTCCGCATGTCCTTTGCCATCGGCTGATAGAGGGCGATTGTAGTAAGGGCTCTTTCCTCTATCTCCTCATCCATCTCTGCAAGCTTTGTCTTTCTTGAAACGACCTCTCTCGCCATTTCCACATTCTGCTCTTTGAGCGCTCTCACAGAATCAATTAGCATTCCTACGGCAATATCACCCATCTCAAGGAGTTCCTTTTTCAGTTCTTCCATCTCTTTTATAAACTTCTCACTCATCACATCACCCAAACATTCCCCGTATATAGTTTTCAGTAAGTTTTTCTTCCGGATTCTCGAAAATCTTTCTTGTCTCTCCGAATTCAATAAGTTTTCCCATGTACAGGAATCCTGTATAGTCACTCACCCTTGCAGCCTGCTCCATATTGTGAGTAACTATCACCACCGTATACTTCTCCTTCAACTTTTCCATGAGGTCTTCTATCTTTCCAGTGGATATCGGGTCCAGAGCGGAGGCAGGTTCATCAAGCAGTATGACCTCAGGTTCTATGGCTATAGCCCTAGCTATACACAATCTCTGTTGCTGTCCTCCAGAGAGGGAAAGAGCCGGTGCATCCAGGCGATCCTTAACCTCGTCCCACAGAGCAGCATCCTTCAGGCTCCTCTCCACAATCCTATCAAGTTCCTTTCTATCATTTATGCCATGTATCCTGGGGCCATATGCAACATTCTCATATATCGACTTCATGAACGGATTTGGCTTCTGAAATACCATACCCACATTCTTTCTCAGTTCTACCACATCCATGCCCTCTCCATATATATCCTCACCCTGGTAATACACACAACCCTCTGTCCTGGACTCCCGAATGAGATCGTTCATGCGGTTGAAGGCCCTTAGAAGACTGGATTTTCCACAGCCGGAAGGGCCCATGAGTGCGGTTATCCTGTTCTCCGCTATGCCGATATTTATCTTCTCCAGCGCCTGCTTTTTTCCGTAATACAGGCTCAGATTCTCCGTTTCTATTATATGCTTCATGTGAAACCTCCTTTCTTCCTGTAACGGGACCTTATGAATATGGCAGCCGAGTACATGGACATCACAAGCAGCAGGAGGACGGTTGCGGTGCCGTAGGCGTTGCTTTCTCCGCCTGGAACGCTGGTCGTGAGTACGAACAGATGGTATGACAGAGCCATGATAGGGTCCGATAGCGATGTCGGAAGATATCTCTGGGTGAACACCGCTGCTGTGAACATTATTGGAGCGGTCTCTCCGGCACTCCGCCCTATTGAGAGTATTGTGCCTGTTATTATTCCCGGCATAGCCGAGGGGAGCACCGCGCGGGTTGTGGTCTGCCATCTTCCCGCCCCAAGAGCAAAGGATGCCTCCCTTATGGAGTCAGGAACGCTCCTCAGCGCTTCCTCCGATGTCCTTATTATCGTCGGGAGGACCATGAGTGCCAGAGTTATCTGGCCGGCTATGAGCGACACTCCGAAATTCAGGTATATCACCAGAAAGGAATAGCCAAAGAGCCCGAACACTATGGACGGCGTTCCGTTGAGGTTCTCCACACCTGTTCGGATCATCCTTTTCAACCTGCCCTCTCCCGTATACTCATTGAGATATATGGCTGCTCCGACACCCAGCGGCAGTGCCATGGCTATGGCACCCAGAACAAGATACAGAGTACCTATTATCGCCGGAAATATGCCTCCCTCTCTGCCCATGTCTCTCGGCGGCTGTGTCAGGAAATCCATGCTCACCACGGAAATGCCATTTGAGAATATGTCATAAAGTATGATTCCAAGAAAGAACATGACCGCCATTATCGACAGGAAAAGCATGATGAACGCCATTTTTTCAGATATCTTTGCTGGAATCCTCCTTCTTAGGTAGATGACAGCTATGAAAGATACCGCTATCAGCACAGCCCATGCCATGCCGAACCATGACCATAGCACCCAGAAACCGGACAAATATAGTGCAGTGCATATGCCGTGGCCCATATATCTTCTCTTTCTCTCCGACATCTTTCTTTTCGATGTTCCGGCCTGCACTGCCCTCATTCTGCCCATTATGTGGTTAGCAACCGTGTTTATCACTAGAACTATCACAAAAAGTATCAGAGCGAGCGCAAAGAGAGCATGATAATGCAGACTTCCCGTGGGTGTCTCTCCCATCTCAATCCCTATACTGCCCGTTATCGTCCTTATGGGGGAAAAGACATTCGTTATCGGCTCAGGAATGACGGCAGCGTTCCCAGTGACCATCATGACGGCCATTGTCTCCCCTATGGCCCTGCCCATACCCAGTATTACAGCGGCCGTTATGCCAGACATTGCAGAGGGCACTATGACACTCTTTATTGTCTGCCATCTCGTAGCACCCAGTGCCAGAGAGGCCTCTCTGTATTCCCTCGGGACAGAGCTTATCGCATCCTCGGCAACGGTTATTATGGTCGGAAGAGCCATTATGGCGAGAAGTATCGAACCTGCCAACCATGTCTCTCCGGTCGGCTTATCGAAAGTGATTCTTATCCAGTCGGTCAAAACGATGAGACCGAAGAATCCGAAGACCACCGACGGTATGCCGGCAAGCACCTCCACGGTGGCTTTGAGAAACCCCTTTATCATGGGCGGCGCGATCTCGGATATGAAAATGGCGCTCCCTATTCCCAGAGGTACGGCTATGACCGCCGTGCCCAGTGTGACGAAAAGCGTGCCCGTGATAAGAGGCAATGCTCCGAACCTTGGAGGCTCAGATACTGGCTTCCATTCCCTGCCCGTTATGAACTGGATCAGGCCAATTTCCTGAAAGGCCTTCTGTGCATCCATAAAAAGGAACAGGATAATGAGGAACACGACGATAACCGAGAAGGCGGCTGCCGCAAAGAGAGCCCCATGTATGAGCTTCTCCTTCCTTTCTCCTGTGCTCCTCATTCCATTCCTCCGGAGATTCAGCTCACGATATGGGAACGAAACCGTCCTCTTCCACTATCCTCTGCCCTTCTGGACTAAGCACATAGTCAATGAATTCCTTAACAGGTCCATTGTATCTGTCTTTGTGCACCAGGAAGTGGAGCGCCCTTGATATTGGATAATCCCCGCTTATTACGTTCTGTACCGTGGGTTCCACTGTAGTGTTACCTGTCTTTATAGTCAGAGCCTTAACCGTACCATCTACGTATCCAAGACCGACATAACCTATTGCGCCCGGAGTTTGCTCAACTGTCTGCTTCACCGCTCCATTGGAGTTCTTGGCAAGCATGGTGCTGATGAAGTCCTCCTTTTCCATAACATGTTCCCAGAAGAACTCTCTGGTTCCAGAGGCTTCGTCCCTCCCTACTACGACAATGTCCATATCCTCTCCTCCAAGCTGTTTCCAGTTGGTGTATGTCCCGTTGTATATTCCCCTTATCTGCTCTATGCTGAGTGACGAAACTGGATTGCTTGGATTGACTATCATAGCTATTCCATCCTTTGCCACAACTATTTCCATAAGATTGGGATACTGTGCCTTCTCGGAATCCTTCATGTCCCTCGATGCCATTCCTATGTCAGCAGTTCCCTCTCCTGCGGACCTGACCCCGACACTGGAGCCTCCTCCGCTTACCTGTATGTCCCAGTCAGGGTGGTTGTCCATGTATCTCTCCGCTGCTTTTTGGGCTATTGGAAGTACGGTGGTGGAGCCCGTTATAGTGAGCTTCACGCCTTTCTCTCTGCTCTTATCGCCTGCTCCGGTCAAAATTATGCCTGCCAGAAGAAGTACGGCGAGCAATGCTGTCAGTATTATTTTTGCGTTTTTTTCCATGGTTTTCACCATATTTCGCAGAACGAAGTGCGAATATATAGTTTTTCGAAATAGAATATATTGATATAAAGTATCACAATATCGACATATAGTCATATAGACAAATATGGAAAAGTTTAAAGTGCAACGATAGATGCAGAAGTGATAGCATGGAAAAACGAAGAGTCCAGATGACCGGCGGTTCGTCCTACATAATCACACTGCCCAAGGACTGGGTCAAAAGGCAAGGGATAAAGAAGAATGATCTGCTTACCCTGATACCGCAGCCGGATGGCTCCTTGCTTATTGCTCAGGAAGAATGGGAGGAGCAGAGCAGGAAGAGCGTCGAGATAGATGCAGAAACTATCGACGATTCAAGGCTTCTGTTCCGCATTCTGGTCGGGGCATACATAAAGGGATGTTCTTCGATGATAATAAGAGCTAAAAGAGCTCTTCCTCCAACCCTGCGTGAGACTGTCAGAAATTTCGTACAGAGTACCGTTGGTCTTGAGATAATAGAGGAAGATGAGAAAAGAATAGAGGTAAAGGACCTTCTCAGCCCCTCGGAGATGCCTTTTGATAGAACGATAAAAAGGATGTACATGCTGGTCAGGAAGATGCATGAGGATGCCATATCCGGCCTGATGAAAGGGGACAGAGAACTACTCGAAGGCATGGAAAAAAGAGACACGGAGATAGACCGTCTTTACTGGCTTATAGCGCATCAGTACAACTCCGCTCTGGGAAACAGAAAGACCTCCTTGAAAATGGGCGCATCACCGGAAGCCGGAGTATATTATTTTATCATAGCCAAGACAATAGAGCGTGTGGGTGACCATGCGGTGCGGATAGCTGAGAATTCCCTGAGAATAATCGAAGGAGAACCGGATAAGCGAATTCTCCGGGAAATAAGCAAGGCAAGCGAAATCTCTCTGAAAATATTCACGAACAGTATAGATTGCTGGCTAAGGAAGGACATGATGGCAGCCAACGAGAACATAAACTCAGTGGAGAGGCTTATAGCTTACTGCGAGGACATAGGTGGCATGCTGAGAAATGACGGTAAGATGGCAGCGTATCTCGGAAACATACTGGAAAGCATAAGAAGGACCGGGGAATATTCGACGGACATCTCTGAAATGGCCATAAACTATCTTATTAAGTAATCACAGTATCCCCAGATTCCTCATAACCGCATCCAGCTTTGGAACGGTGTTGAAGTCGTATACCTCAGAAGGATGAATCCAGCGGTATTTGCTGTGCTCCCAGTCTATCACCGGATTTTCATCCTCAGTCTCTGCAAGAAATGGGTGAATTCTCCAGATGACAGAGCGGTCTCTGGCAAGTATCGGCTCGCCAGCCCTTATTATCCTTACCTTCATTTTTGTCTCCTCCTCAACCTCCTTCATGGCTCTCTCTTCAAGGTTGGAATCGCCCTTCTCTATGTGGCCCGATACGCCTCCCCACTTTCCCCTGCATGAGCCGACCTTATCACTCCTCTTTAGTATGAGGACCCTGTCCTTTTTTCTTATTATCACTGTTATTGCATCCCTGAATCTAAGTCCCGGAATCTCCACATAGCCCTCATCAGCATTCACAGTAACCCTGTCGCAGTTCCTGAGCAGACTTATATCTATGGAATCTATCATGGGAATTCCTGAGATTATGGCCCCGGTTGCGACTATGGTCTCCGCCCTTTCATTTATTATGGCCGCTGGAGAGGTGCCGGACTTCTTCATGCGGTATAGCACATATGACCCAACGGTGCTTCCCTTTCCAGATGAGAACGCGAAGACCTTTCCGGCTATGCTCTGACCTGATATCTGGTTTGAGCTGTCCACAACAACCCCTTCTTCAGGGTCCACACCGCCCAGAAAGGAAACAGCGCCGGGCTCTATTATGACATCGCCTTCCGCAGTTCCGGATGCTATCTTCCTGCCGTATAGCTTCAATTCTCCACCTCCACCGCCATCATTATAAGTTCCTCAAGTGGCATGAACCTTATGCACTGCCTGCAGAATGACTCCTTCGGAAGATAATATGCTGCTTTTCCGGAATTCACAGCTGTGCTCCTGAACCTTTTTTCTATCGGAGATACAACCATGCATGTGTCCCTCAGTACGAGGCCCCCGAATTCTTCTATCGCCTTAACAGCCTCTGGATTGCGCTCTGCAACCGCCCTTGAAACCGATACCCACATCTCTTTTCCCTGCTTTTTCCTTTTTCCCCTGACCAGCTCCGCTATCCTCCTGAGCTCCTCCTCAGATGCGTGCGGACATCCTATTGCTATCAGCTCCGGCTCACATCCCATATCCATGCCCTTCATGTGCTCCAGAATCTCTGTTCTATCCAGATGTATGCGCTCCAGATCATCGGCTATGGCATGCTTCCATTCCGGTGTGAGGTTCTCCACATGATACAGGGCGATGGAACCTGTGGCAGCCATAGCAGCTCCCAGCGCCTTCATATCGTCCTTAGAAGGCCTTATGCCGCGGAAATACGGGACTTTTTTACCCATCTTCGAAAGAACGGAGCCCAGATGGTTTCCAATAGCCGCATACATATATGGCTCTGGCTTGAAATCTACCTCGACTATCACATCAGCCTTTCTGTTCTCGTCCAGATGCAGCCCGTATTCGGCTGTTAGACCTGTTATTGCGGATGCCAGAGCAGAGGGTCCGCCTTCCCTGTTTGTTCTGGCACCTATGACGGAATTCGCATAGGAAACAGCGGATGATTCCGCCCATGCTATGTGCTCTCCGAATTTTGGGACATTTACGAAATAATATGGAGTGCATGTTAGCGATGGCTCTATGCCCATGGATGTGTATGCCCTGAATATCCTTAGCTGCTTCTCCGCAAAATCCTCCGGGACTCCCATGGTTTTCCATTTATCAAGGTCCATTCCCGCTGGATTCATCGTTGTCTTTACCCTCACCTTTCTACCCTCTCTTTTCATTATATCCGCATAATCCTCTATGAACTCTAGGCCTGCATCGCCTATTGTCTTGTATGAAACCCCTGATACCTGCCCAGAGCTCACCGGTATAAGGCGCTCTGCCCCGTATATGTCCCCGAGAGCGACTATGAGCTCCATGGCCTTTCTCACAGCCTCTCCTTCCTCTCCTGCAAGCATCCTCTCCTGCTAGTTCGTAAGATGCATCATCTGCCCCCTACCATATCGAGGAGTCTCCGGATAAATGACGGTGAAAGGTCTGTCTTCATATCTTTCAGCAGCTCCCGATAGTATTCAACCTGTTCCTTAGCTTTCTCGAGTTCCTTCTCCAGCCTCTTCTCTTCATCCTCGAGATATCTGAGCTTTCTAGCCATTTTCTCCCTTTTGTTAATCAGAGACTCGCGCGCTTCAAGGAGGTTGGAAGAGGACATTTCTGGCATCCTACTGCCTCCCGGCGGGAAAACCGGCGCTCATATCCGGAATCTCCTTCCTTTCCTTCTCGAGTAGCTTGTTGTATCCCTCTATCTCCTTGTCCGCCTCTTCTATCCTCTTCCTCAGCTCTATTTTCCTTCTTCTGAGCGCAGCCAGCATCTTTTCTATATCTCTCATCTTCTCTTCCCATTTTTCAAGCTCCTCTATGGCCTTTAGAACCCTGTCCAGGGTCATCTGCTATCACCCACCAGATGTATGTGGGGATAGGCTATATTTACATCCTCCGCCTCGGAAAACCTTTTCAGAATCTCTGAGGTTATTTTCGAGTGTATCTTCGACCTCTCGTGGGACCTGCACGCATAAACCCCCTCCATAACCACCGATGACTCTGCCATCCTAACAAAGACCGTCGGTTTTGTTATGAAGAGATTGGCCAGTTCCGGGAAATCCGCCATTTTAAGCACTTCCAGGCCAACGGTTTCCATATCGTCACCCACCACATCCCTCATAACGTCAAGGATTATCTGTTTTGCCTTCTCGTGGTCGCTCTCATATGTGACCGCCACCTTGACGGAGTCCCATATGTACGGGCTTGATCTCGTATAATTTCTGGCGCCGGTATCGAATACGACCTTGTTCGGAACCGCTATCAATCTCCCGGTGTGGATATCGCCATCCAGCCAGCTGTTTATCTCCCTTATCAGCGTGTGCATTATGGTGATGTCCGCCACATCTCCCTTCTTCCCGCCTATCTCTATTCTATCACCTATCCTGTACACCTTCGTGGAGGAGATGTAGAGCCATCCTATCGCATTAAGTATTGGGACCTGAAGGACATACACTATGGCAGCGCTCACCAGACCTATGCTTAGTGCCAGGTTCTGATAGCCGCCGAGATATAGGAGGACGCCGACTATGACGCATATCCATATAAGGTGCGTGAAAAATCTCCACGATTCCTTAGCGGCCGCGTACGTCTTGAAGAACCTGATGGCCACTATCTTGTATAGGGGATGTATCAGGGCCATCCATAGCTTGACGAACGCTATAACTATGAATGCCGTTATGGCCCTGTCGTAATCATAGACTGCCTGAGGGGCAGATATGTACGGAGATAGTATGTTCAACCTGAGAATGCTCAGAAAAAACGCTATTATGAGAAGTATCGTCCAGAAAACCATTATAGCCTCGTGTGCTTCCGCATCATCGAAGACATCGTGCTCTATGTTCCTGAGCCTCTGTTTTCCACGCATTGACTGCCCATTATTCCCGAGAATTTAAAACTAACTGTCATATTACGGTCATCTGCGTATTGTCAGCCATTCTGTCGAAAATAGAGCGCTCTCCACCACTTTCACCACCGCATCAGGGTACTCTATAACCGGAATACCGCTTCTCTGGAGTTCTCTGGACACTCCTTTTGTGAACTCTCCGCCAGAGGTCATGACAATTATCGGCTTCTTTCTTTCGGAGAGGATTCGTGTAAGCTCTTTCCAGTTAGCGGCAACCGGCTCGTCCTGAAGTGTCAGGGCCACCACTATTATATCCGCATTTCTATCATTCTCTATATGAGATATCGCAATATCGAACCATTCGGGTCCTGCACTCCCGGTAAGGTCGATGGGATTGTCCAGAGACACTATGGGTGGGAGCTCTGTCTCCATACCGTCAATCGTATCTCTCGAGAGCCTTGCCATGAAGACCTTGTCCGATTCGCCTATCTTATCCGACAGCAGTACGCAGGGGCCGGCCCCATTGGTTATTATGGCAACCCTCCCTCCCTCCGGAAGTTCCTGCAACGATAGGAAATTCAGATTTTCCAGGAAAATCTCAAGTTCATCCGCAACTATGGCACCATGTTGTTTCAGCGCTCCTCTGAATACGGCCGCATCCGTGGCCAGGGAGCCTGTATGGCTGCGTGCCGCTCTGGCCCCATGTGCCGTGGTTCCCGCCTTTATTATTACCACCGGTTTTTTCAAGGAAACTCTCTTAAGAACCCCGAGAAAATCCCTTCCCCTCTCAATCCCCTCCATATATATGCCTATTACTCTGGTGTTGTCCTCCTCGGCCAGATATTCGAGGGCATCTATCTCATTGACATCCGCTTTGTTGCCATAACTTATGAATTTGTCAATACCCACGCCTTTCTCGGCAAGCCATTCGAGCGTTATTATCCCTACCGCTCCAGACTGAGTTATTATGCTCACATGACCTTTTCCCGGCCTTTTCATGGCATATCTGGGCTGGAAGAACGTATCGACACCGCTGTATGTGTCGAGAACGCCTATGCAGTTCGGTCCTATTATCCTCACGCCGTATTTTTTCGCTCTTTCGACCATCTCTTTTTCAAGTTCGGAACCTCTCCCGCCGAGTTCTCTGAAGCCGCCGGATATGACAATTATCGCCTTTCCGCCGTGTTTTCCGAAGCTCTCCACCGCATCCGGAACCTTTTCCGCGGGAAGAGCGATTACGGCAAGCTCGCATTTCGGGCATTCCTCTATGCTCTCATAGACCTTCAACCCCAGAATCTCGCCGCCCCTGGGATTTACCGGGTATATCCTCCCCTTGAATGAGTTCAGAAGGGACTCTATTACCACATGCCCTATCTTCTTCGGGTTCGCAGAGGCGCCGATTACCATTATTCCATCAGGATTGAAGAATTCTTTCAAGGTCCCACCTATATGTTCAACTGTCCGCTCTCAAGCTGCTTCATCAACTGTCTCTGGAGCTTTCTGTTGCCTGAGAAGCCTTTTATAGCCTTCTTGGACTGGTTGTAGTGCTTCAGCAGTGCTCTGACATCCTCTGGCCTCTTGCCGCTTCCCCTCGCAATCCTCTTTATTCTCGATGATTTTATTATCTTCGGATTCTCCAGTTCCTCCCGGGTCATGGAGTCCATGATTATCCTGAAATCCCTGAGCTTTCTCTGCAATTCCTCCATCTCCTCGTCTGAGAGCCTGTCCACGAAGCCCAGCATTGCGAATACTTTTTTCAGAGGCCCCATCTTTGTCATGGCCTCCATCTGATTGTACATGTCTATGAGGTTGAACTTGCCGGACATCATCCTTTTTGCCAGCTCCTCCGCCTTTTCCTCGTCCATGACCTCGCTAGCCGTTTCGAGTAACGACTGAATATCTCCCATGCCGAGAAGTCTCGATATGAACCTTGCCGGGTCGAACTTCTCAAGGTCCTCAATGTGCTCGCCAGTTCCTATGAAGACTATGGGGGCACCGGTTTCGGCAACCGCACTGAGCGCTCCCCCTCCTTTTGCGGAGCCGTCCAGTTTTGTTAAAATGACGCCCGTTATTCCGACCGCATCGTGGAATGCTTTTGCCTGCGGTCCTGCCTGCTGACCTACGGTAGCATCGAGAACCAGAAAGACCTCGTCCGCACCTGCAACCTTCGCAACCCTCTTTATTTCCTCTATGAGGTCCTTCTCCAGAGAATGCCTTCCCGAGGTATCTATGATTATCACATCGGTATTTTTGAACTGCTCCAGCCCCTGTCGAACTATCTTTGGAGCCTTCTTTTCACCGGGTTTTCCGTAAACCGGCACGCCGACCTTATCGGCTATCTGCTTCAGCTGGTCGTATGCGGCGGGCCTGTGGACATCGCCTGCAACCAGACCCACGCTCAATCCTCTCTTCTTGAAGTAATTGGCGAGTTTTCCGGCAGTGGTTGTTTTACCCTGACCGTAAAGACCCACCATGAGGATTACATGCTTCTTTAGTGTTATCTCCCTTGGTTCTCCCAGTATCCTCACGAGTTCCTCGTAGATTATCCTTATGACATGCTCCCTTGCGCTCTTTCCCGGAGGCGGTTCCTCGCTAAGGGCCCTTCTCTCGACCTCCTTGGTCAGCTTCAGTGCGAGCTTGACATTGACATCTGCCATTAGCAGAGCTCTCTGAAGGTCCCTCACCACCTCTTTTATCAGCTTCTCGTCCACAGATGAAGCTTTTGCAATCTTTTTCAGTGTGTTTCGTATGGATTTTCCAAGATTGTCGAGAACCATATCTCCACCATCCGCTCATGGTATTAATTCTTTTCACAGACCGATCTACTTGGAAAGCTCCTTTGCCGCCTGTTTGACCGATATCCTCTTCCTATCGGCGTAGTCCCTCACCTCATTTATAATCCGTATGTACCGCATGTATCCCTCTTTCCCCTTCTCTTCCCTGCTTATCACCCTTCCCAGAGAGCTCTCGAGAGTTTTGTGGAAGTTTCTCATGGCTTCTCTCAGATATTCCTTGTCCTTATCGTCCATTCACTCCCTCTCATATTCCCTGCATATTTCCACGAAATTGGCGAATATCTCCCTCCCGTGCTCCGTGTTGTTGACCTCGGGATGGAACTGGAGTCCAAAGAGTGGTCTTTCATCGTGCTTCATAGCCTGTACTCTGCAATTATCGGAATGAGCCAGCACGGAGAAAGCATCCGGCACCCGGGCAACCTCATCGTTATGGGATTCCCATGCTATGAAACTCTCCGGCAAACCCCTGAAAAGTCCGTCTTCATCGTCAACATAAACCCTCGTCTCACCGAACTCTGGAACCTCTGCCGGTCCGGCATCACCGCCGAAAACGATGGCCATGAACTGATGGCCGGCACATATCCCGAGTATGGGATAGTCCGCCTTTTCCAGATATTCTCTGTTGTTTCCCATTTTCTCCGCGCTCAGACCTATCCTGGGCGCTCCTCCCGACAGGACCAGCCCGTCCAGGTCCTTTATATCCTCAAAAGGGGTCGTGTTCGGTATCATCTTAGTTTCCACGCCCAGCTCCCTGAGGACCCTCCACTCCCTGTGGGTCCACTGTCCTCCGTTGTCGACCACATAAATGCGCATGCATGGCCATATCCTTTCCTGATAAATAGATTACTCCCTCCCCGGTATCGGGAATGCCAGGACCATGAGGACGAGCAGCAGGGAGGTTATATGGACCAGGTATATTCCACTCTCGCTGGCTTTCAGTTCGAAGGGGTACAGATAGAGGGTTATCTGGAATATCGAGGAGCGACATACTGCGGCTACCAGGGCCGGAACGGTCGCGGTCTTCATCCCATACTCTCTGCCGACGAATACGATGAAGAGCGCCAGAAAGGGTATAACGATGAGGCTGAATATATTCTGCGAAGATGTGAACGGTAGGACCGGGAGCGTGAAGATGGATATGGCAGACGATATCAGAGACATATGCAACAGGTCCGCTCTTTTCGGACCGTACATTTTCACATACTTTTCCGCCAGCTTTTCCGGTGGTTCGAGTTCCCCGATCGCTTTTTTTATTCCTTCCTCCCCACCACCATATTCCTCCGACATCTCCAGAACGCGTACTTTGAGGTCCCTTATTATCTCCTTTCTCTTCTTCTCCTCGATGCCCACAAGATTCTTATCGAGTTTTTTTACGTACTCCGTCAGGGTTTTCATCCACTCCCCAATCCGAACAGAGTATTTTTAGGTTTTGTTTCCGAAAATCAGATTTTGATCCTGTTTGCAGGACCGTGCATATATGGGGGGTTTTCACTTCTCATATATACTTCTTTCTCTTTTTGGTTTGAAAGAATATTTTAATTAAACTTTGCGAATTCTTTCATGAATCATCGCTCCGTATAGTTAATATGCCAATGCTGGAATGCAAAGTTTTTTAAAGGAGTGCTATATTTGGAAGAGCCCTCTCAATCCCCATGGGCCTGTAGCTCAGCTAGGTAGAGCGTCTGGCTTTTAACCAGACGGCCTGGGGTTCGAATGCGCGAAGAGCGCCGAAAATCCCCACAGGCCCGCTTCCGAACACGGAGGTTCGAATATGACCGAGATAAATGTCCTCATGCACCACCTCGTCCCCGAGCATCAGATAGTCAAAAAGGAGGATGAGGAAGGTATACTGAAAAGCCTTAACGCAACAAAGGATGAGCTCCCCAAGATAAGAAAGAGCGATCCCGTGATAAAGATACTCGAGTCCGCCTACGGAGATATACCGGAAGGCACTCTTATAAGAATTTTGAGAGAAAGTGAGACTGCCGGTGTTTCCATCGCATACAGAGTGGTGGTGAGGGGCTAAAATAAAGGAGGAATGTCGATGAGAGAGTTCATAGATGCGTTCTTCAGGGAAAGAAGCGTAGTTAATCACCACATAGCATCGTTCAACGATTTCATAGCAAGCGACAACAACCTGAACAGCAGGATGCAGAGGGTTCTTGACACCATAAGGATAGGAGAAGGAGCGGAGTTTGGAACCATAGTGCTGAATCCCGACCGTACCGGAGGAGAGATAAAGATAAGGGTCGGCAGGAGAAGAGACCCTGTGACAGGAAAGATTGACCTCAAGGCAACGGCAACGGTATTTGTCGGCAATCCTCAGGTGAAGGAGGCGAACGGTTCCACACATAAAATAACCCCTATGGAAGCCAGATTGAGGGACCTGAACTATGTCGCTCCGGTCGAGATAGAGTTCACCATAACCGTGGACGGGATAGAGAGGGACCCACAGAGAATATTCGTGGGCAACCTCCCTATAATGGTGAAATCCAAGAAGTGTAACATCTCAAAGGAACAGATGGAAGAACAGATGGGAAGAAAACTCACAGCGGAAGAGTACAACAGGGAGCTCCAGAAAAACTTCGAGGACCCTCTGGACCCGGGTGGCTATTTCATAATAGGAGGTTCTGAAAGAGTTTTGATATCTCTGGAAGACCTCGCGCCGAACAGAATTCTCGTGGAAAGGGACGAGAGATACGGCACCGTCATCGAGGTTGCGAAGGTATTCTCGCAGAGGGAGGGTTACAGGGCCCTTACTCTTATGGAAAAGAAGAAGGACGGCATACTCACAGTGACCGTGCCCACGGCATCCGGCTCAATCCCGCTCATTGTACTTATGAAGGCCCTTGGCATGGAAAGCGATGAAGAGATATTCCGCACGATAGTCACGGAGCCTGAAATGGAGAACCTTGTCTATGCGAATCTGGAAGAGGCACATGACAAGAAAACATACAAGCCGAACGGGATATTCACCACCGAAGACGCTCTGGATTATCTCGAAAGGCGCTATGCGGCCGGACAGGCAAAAGAATACAGAGAGAAGAAGGTCTCAAGTGTGCTGGACGTGGCACTGCTCCCTCATCTAGGTTCTAGCAAAGAGGACAGGAGAAAGAAGGCCATATTCCTCGGAAGAATGGCCAGAAGCGTGCTAGAACTCGCCATAGGAAAGAGAGAACCCGATGACAAGGACCACTATGCGAACAAGAGGCTCAAACTTTCCGGAGACCTCATGGAAGACCTATTCAGGGTCGCTGTTAACGCACTTTTGACGGATTTGAAATACCAGATAGAGAGACTCGGAAAGAGGGACGAGATAAGGATAAGGTCCGTAATAAGGCCCGACCTATTCACACAGAGAATTATGCACGCGATGGCCACCGGAAACTGGGTTGGCGGAAGAACAGGAGTTTCCCAGCTTCTGGACAGGACCTCGAATTTGAGCGCTCTAAGTCATCTCAGGAGGGTGACCTCGCCGCTTACAAGGTCCCAGCCGCATTTCGAGGCGAGAGACCTGCATCCGACACAGTGGGGAAGGCTCTGTCCGAACGAGACTCCGGAGGGTCAGAACTGCGGTCTCGTTAAGAACCTCGCCCTGATAGTCGATGTTTCCGAGGGATATCCCGAGAGCGAGATACTGTATCTGCTCGAGGATATGGGGCTGAAGAAGGAGGAGGAACTGGAAGGCAAGGCGAGAGTCTATGTGAACGGAGACCTCGTAGGAATAATAGACGACCCGATTGAACTGGTTAAGACTCTGAGAGACAGAAGGAGAGGCAACATGCTATCCCACGAGGTCAATGTCAGATATGACGACCACATGAACGAGGTTCTGATAAACTCCGACCCCGGGAGGATAAGAAGAGCCCTCATCGTGCTCAAGGACGGTAAGCCAGACATAACCATGGACGAGGTCGAATCTCTAAGAAAAGGGGAGTTCAGACTCAGCGACCTGGTTGAGAGAGGGATAATAGAGTGGATAGATGCCGAGGAGGAAGAGGACACATACATTGCCGTATATCCCTATGAGGTTCCTCAGAGATGTCCGCACTGCGGAGCATATCTTTCGAGAGAGGATGTGATGTGGATAAACATGGGGGTCCAAGAGAGCATAGCCAGGCTGGAATGCAGGAAATGCGGAGGAAGGTTCGAAATGGACCTCCTTCTGGAGAAGGAGCACACACATCTGGAGGTCGATCCCCTGTTGCTGGTCGGTGTTGCGACCGGTATAGTCCCCTATCCGGAGCACAATTCGTCCCCCAGGAACACGATGGGCGCAGCCATGGGTAAACAGTCACTCGGTCTTGCGGTGTCAAATTTCAGGATGCGTACGGACACCAGAGGACACCTTCTCCACTATCCGCAGAGGCCACTCGTACATACCAAAACAATGGATTTCATAAACTATCACCACAGGCCGGCAGGACAGAACTGCGTGGTCGCCATAATCTCTCATGAAGGATACAACATGCAGGATGCGATAATATTCAACAAAGCGGCTATAGAAAGAGGATTGGGAAGGTCCACATTCTTCAGAACCTACAAGGACGAGGAAAGAAGATATGCGGGAGGTCAGGAGGACCACTTCGAGATACCGGGTGCCGATGTGAAAGGCGCTAGGGGAGAGGAGGCCTATGTGAATCTCGGAGAGGATGGCATAATAAGCCCCGAAATGGCCGTAACCGAAGGCGATGTCCTCATAGGGAAGACATCTCCGCCGAGGTTCATAGAGGAGAGCGCCGATTTCCTCGCCGCACAGGAAAGGAGGGAATCTTCCACCACTGTAAGACCAAGAGAGGGCGGATGGGTCGATTCCGTGATGCTGACCGAGTCCGAGAACGGCAGCAGACTGGTCAAGGTCGTTGTAAGAGACCAGAGAATTCCGGAACTCGGAGATAAATTTGCATCGAGACACGGGCAGAAGGGAGTCATAGGCGCCATAATACCGCAGGAGGACATGCCCTTCACCGAAGAAGGAATATCACCTGACCTGATAATCAATCCTCACGCCATACCTTCGAGAATGACCGTGGCTCACATTCTCGAGATGATTGGCGGGATCGTGGGTTCCATGGAGGGCAGGTTCATAGACGGCACGCCTTTCAGCGGTGAAAGAGAGATGGCGATAAGAAAGGCCCTGGTAAGGAACGGATACAAGCATACGGGCACTCAGATAATGTATGATGGACTCACCGGTGAGAAAATCAAGGCAGAGATATATGTCGGAATCATCTATTACCAGAAACTGCATCACATGGTAGCGGGAAAGCTACATATGAGAAGCAGAGGTCCTGTTCAGATACTCACAAGACAGCCAACGGAGGGCAGGTCAAGGCAGGGAGGTCTCAGATTCGGAGAGATGGAAAGGGACACGCTAATAGGTCACGGTGTTGCCATGGTGATAAAGGACAGATTGCTGGACCAGTCCGACGGTACTGTCGTATATGTGTGTGGGAATTCGAAATGCGGACATGTGGCCATACTGGATAATAAAGGTGCGATGTACTGCCCTGTCTGCGGAAACAGAACCAACATACATCCAGCACAGGTAAGCTATGCTTTCAAACTGCTCAGGGATGAATTGATGTCGCTTGGGGTTGTTATGAGACTCCAGCTGGAGGAGGTGTAGACAATGAGAGCTCCGACCATTTCCATGATAGGCGTTTTGAAGAGGATAGGTTCCATAAAGTTTGCTCTTCTCTCTCCTGATGAAATGCGAAAAATGTCAGCCATAAGGGTCATAACTCCAGATACCTACGATGAAGACGGTTTTCCCAAGGAAATGGGACTAGTGGATCCCCACATGGGTGTAATCGAACCCGGTCTGAGATGCAAGACCTGCGGAGGTAAGGTCGATGAGTGCCCCGGCCACTTCGGACACATAGAACTGGCGCTCCCCGTAATACACATAGGTTATGTGAAGTAGATAAAGAAACTTCTCCAGAGCACCTGTTCCACATGCGGAAGAATCCTTCTTACACAGGACCAGATAGAAGAATACAAAAAGGTCCTCGTGCATCTCAAAGATCTGGGCGGAGACATCTCCGATCTCGAACTGATAACAAAGGAGATAGTCGCCGATGCGTCCTCCAGGTCGGTCTGTCCTCACTGCAGCGCGGAGCAAAAAAAGGTTGTTCTGGACAAACCGTACACCTTCAGAGAGGAGGGCCACAAGCTCTCTCCCAATGAGATAAGGGAAAGGCTGGAAAAGATTCCGGGAGAAGACCTCATTCCACTGGGTATAAATCCGGATGTAGCCAGACCGGAATGGATGATCCTGACCGTTCTCCCTGTTCCGCCTGTCACCGTAAGACCCTCCATAACCCTTGAATCGGGAGACAGGTCCGAGGATGACCTTACCCACAAGCTCGTGGACATCCTGAGGATAAACCAGAGGGTCAGGGAAAACAGGGATTCGGGAGCACCCCAGCTTATCATAGAGGATCTGTGGGAACTGCTCCAGTACCATGTCACAACATATTTCGACAACCAGACGTCTGGCATACCTCCTGCGAGGCACAGATCGGGCAGACCGCTGAAGACTCTCGTTCAGAGACTGAAAGGAAAGGAGGGAAGGTTCAGGTCCAATCTCTCGGGTAAAAGGGTGAATTTTTCATCCAGAACCGTCATATCTCCGGACCCGAATCTGTCAATAAATCAGGTCGGCGTACCAATCGCAGCAGCCAGGGAACTCACGGTCGGCCTGAGGGTCAATCAATACAACATAGAAAAGGCGAAGGAACTGGTGCTCAGAGGTAATGGGCCCCTGGACGAAGAAGGAAGATACATTCCCGGTGTGAATTACGTCATAAGACCTGATGGAAGGAGAATAAAGGTCACCGAAAAGAACAAGGAAACGGTGGCCGAGAAGGTGGATATAGGATACATCGTGGAAAGACAGCTCCAGGACGGAGATATAGTGCTCTTCAACAGGCAGCCCTCACTCCACAGGATGTCCATGATGGCCCATCAGGTGAAGGTGCTTCCGTATAAAACATTCAGATTCAATCTTGCCGTGTGTCCTCCCTATAATGCGGATTTCGACGGTGACGAAATGAACCTCCATGTTCTTCAGGGCGAAGAGGCGAGAGCAGAGGCAAAGATAATAATGCGGGTCCAGGAAAACATCCTTTCTCCCAGATTCGGTGGGCCGGTTATCGGTGCCATACACGACCACATCACCGGCATGTTCTTCCTGACACACAAAGACACCAAGTTCACGGAGGAGCAAGCTCTCAGGATTCTGAGAGGAATAAAGTACGACAAACTTCCTGAGCCGGTGGAGGTCTCCGATGGAGTGAAATACTACTCCGGAAAGGACATATTCAGTCTCACGCTTCCGGAAGGGCTCAATATGACCTTCAAAGCATCCATATGTCAGAGAAGAGATCTGTGCAAAAAAGGAGGGGAATGCCCCGATGATGCTTTTGTGAGGATAACTGACGGAAAACTCGTGAGCGGAGTTATAGACGAAAAGGCAATAGGTGCCTTCAAAGGTAAGATTCTCGATAAGATCGCGAGGGACTATGGCTCCGATGCCGCCAGAAAGTTCCTGGATTCCATAACAAAGATGGCGATAGGCGCAATAACTGTGAGAGGTTTCAGCACGGGAATAGGCGATGAGGACATACCCGAACAGGCGAAAAAAGAGATCGAGGAGAGGCTCAACAACGCTGTTAGGGATGTGGAGAAACTTGTCGAGGCGTACAGAGAGGGAACCCTCGAACAGATGCCGGGCAGATCCCTGGAAGAAACCCTGGAAGTGGAGATAATGAAGGTCCTTGGAAGGGCAAGGGATGACGCGGGAGAGATTGCCGGAAGACATCTTGGTCTCGAAAATCCCGCCGTTGTCATGGCCAGGTCCGGTGCAAGGGCTTCCATGCTCAACCTGTCTCAGATGGCGGGCTCAATCGGTCAGCAGGCTGTGAGAGGTGAAAGGCTCTTCAGAGGATACTTCGAAAGAACCCTTCCACATTTCAAAAGAGGCGACCTCGGTGCGGAAGCCCATGGTTTCGTGCGCTCTTCATACAAAAGCGGCCTCAATCCCACAGAGTACTTCTTCCATTCCATGGGCGGACGAGAAGGACTTGTGGATACTGCCGTCAGAACCTCCAGATCCGGATATATGCAGCGCAGGCTGATCAACGCTCTCGAGGACCTCAAAGTGGTGGAGGACAGAAGCGTAAGGAACACTGCCAATACCATCATACAGTTCAAATACGGAGAGGACAGCGCGGATCCCTCCAGAATTCCCGCGGGAAAGGCTGTGGATGTGGATTCCGTCATCAAGGAGGTTCTGGGAGAGGAATATGATGCCGAAGGTGTAGGAATAGATGAGGAGGGATTCGGAACGAGAGACGAGGTCATAGGCGCCGAGGAAGCCGAGATAGAGGATGAAGGGGGTGATTAAACGGCAAAAAAAGACACCGTCAAAGGACTTATGAGAAGGGGTATAAGGGAAAGCGTGGCCAATGCACTGGCGGATGCGGGATATAAGCTGAGCACCCTCAAGAAAGCTAGTGTTGAGGACCTTCTCCGCTATGTTTCCGAGAGAGATGCCATAGATGTCCTTGAAAAGATAGGTGTGAAAAAGATAGAGCGACCCAAGAAAAAGAAGCCTGTCAGCCCCCTGGAACTTCTGGAAAAGAGGAAGGCGAAAAAGAAGCCCAAGATAGAGAAGAAGATCGACCCCTCTCAACTTCCCAAAAAAATAAAGCCTATGACCCCTCTTGAAAGCAAGATAATGCAGAAAGCATCGGAATACGGGGTGCCTCTGCCGAGAAGACTGGTTGCCGACATAGCCGAGAGACTCGAGGGAAAAAAATACACCAAAAAACAGTTTGATAGGATAGTCGAGGGCGTATGTGAAAAATATGAAAGCAGACTTGTTGACCCCTACGAGGCCGTTGGAATTGTCGCCGCACAGTCCATAGGCGAGCCCGGTACGCAGATGACCATGAGAACCTTCCACTATGCCGGTGTGGCCGAAATGAACGTTACCCTCGGTCTTCCAAGATTGATAGAGATAGTGGATGCACGAAAGATCCCAAGCACTCCGATGATGGAGATATATCTGAAAGAAGAATATGCCCGAAATCTGGCTGAAGTGAAAAAAATAGCCTCTAACATAGAGAAAACAACATTGAAGGAGATATGTGAAATAGAGATTGATGCGGCGCATATGGAGATCGTGGTGAAGCCTGACGAGAAGAAGATGAGGGAGAAGGAAATCACAAAAGAGGACGTTATGAAAAGAATAATGAAGGCCAGAGGATTGAAGGCAACGGTTTCCACTGAAGGAAACGAGATAAGGATAAAAATGGACGAGTTCTCTTTCAAGGGTTTGCAGGATACGCTGCACGCCGTAAGAGAGGTGAACCTCAAGGGGATAAAGGGGATAAAGAGGGCAATAATAAGGAAGATGGACGGCAGTGACGAATATATAATATATACGGAAGGTTCTAATCTAGCTGACGTGCTGGCCATGGAGGAAGTGGACCCCGTGAGGACATCCACGAACAGCATAATGGAGATAGCCGAGGTTCTGGGTGTGGAAGCCGCCAGAAACGCAATAATAAGGGAGGCGCATAACACACTCTCCGAACAGGGTCTTGCCGTAGACCTCAGACATATAATGCTTGTGGCAGACATAATGACCAACGACGGTACGGTAAGAGCGATAGGTAGACACGGTGTGTCCGGAAGAAAGACAAGCGTCCTTGCAAGAGCGGCCTTCGAGATAACGGCAGCCCATCTGCTACATGCCGGTCTTAAAGGCGAATCGGACAATCTCGCAGGTGTTGCCGAAAACATCATCGTTGGTCAGCCGATAACGCTCGGAACAGGCGCCGTGAAAATAAAATATGTCGGAATTAAGAAAAAGGAGGTATGAAGATGGATATAGAGAGGAATCTGAAGGTACTTGTGGAAACAGGAAAGGTTTACTACGGTATCGAACAGGCGAAAAAAGCCGTGAAAAAAAAGGAGGCGAAGCTGATAATTGCCGCGTCCAACTGTCCCGAACCAGCTTTCAGGGAAAAAACTTATAAAAAGGTCCCCATATATCACTTTAAAGGTACGAACCTTGAGCTCGGTGCGGCCTCGGGAAAGCCCTTCGCCATATCTGTGGTGACCGTGGTGGACCCGGGGGAGTCGAGCATACTTGATCTCGGAAAGGAATGAACATGACCCAGGAAATAAGCTTTACAGGAGAGATGCTCGGATATATAAAGATATTCGAGAAGATAACCAAAACCCAGGTTAAGGACTGTCTGGAGACCCCGGAAAAGATAATTTTCATAGTTATGCCGCATCAGGGAAGCAAGGCCATAGGAAAAGGCGGAGTGACGGCTACGAAACTAAGAGAACTCCTTAAAAAGAATGTACAGATAATAGAGTTCTCGGAAGATCCTAAGATATTTCTCAGGAACATATTCTGGCCCTATGGTGTGCAGGATGTCGAGATAGAAGACAGAGGAAAAATCATCCATGCCACTGTTACCGTGAAACCAGAGAACAAAGCGAGAGCCATTGGTAAGAACGGGGCCAATCTGGACCTTGCCAGAAGGATAGTTAACCGACATTTCGAGATAAACAGCGTTTCTGTGGCCTAGGCGCTCCTATTATCGGTATCAGCGCGTATCCTCAGTATTCTCTCCATGTGTGGCCGCATTTTGTACAGCGATATATCCTGGTTTCCGGCTCATCGGCAGCTCTGGTCTGCTCAAGTCTCCAGTATGCTTCTCCGTTTCCACACTTGGGACACTCAACCTTTGTTTTGGGAAGAACACCTTCGTCTCCTTCGATAATCACCATTTCCTTTTTCTCGACCTTCTCTTTTATTACCGTCGTTCTCCCGATTTTCTGTGTGTATTCACAGTTTGTGCACATAAGAATCTCGGAACCGTCATCATTTCTTCTGGGCATCATTAAAGAATGACATTTTGGACAGAACATCATGATATCACTTCCCCTTTCTGTCGTGGGCTCTGATTGAAGGCCTGACCTTCTCCGCGCCTTTTCCTTTGTGTCTCAATCCACGCCCTTTCTTTCCGGCACTTGTCAGCCCTCTCTCGGCTCTTCCTCTATGGTTGGCAATCCAGTTTATCTTGGGATCGCTCTTTATAACCGGATGGTGGGGATCAACCATTATGACCTCATAGTACTTCTGTTTTCCATCCTGTCCGACCCAGTAGGAGTTCAGCACTTCGAGATTCGGATATTTCTTGGAAGCTCTCTCCTCGGCAATCCTCTGAAGGTTCTTCCCCATGGTTATTTTGAGAATACCCTTTTTACTGGGCTTCCTTCCCATCTTTATCCTTCTCTTTCTCAGTCCTCCGCGCCTGACCTTTACCCTGACAACAACAAAGCCCTGCTTTGCCTTGTACCCAAGGGCTCTTGCCCTGTCTATTCTGGTCGGATGTTCAAGCCTGACAATAGAGGGTTCTTTTCTCCACTCTATCATCCTTTCCCACTGCAATCTCTTCATATCTCCATGTCTGGGTTGCTTCCACATCTCCGCAACAAAGCCGTACATGTTCTTCGGCTGTTTCTTTGCGAATTCTTCGGATTTCGCCTCTTCGACCTGCTGCACAGGCTCTTCCGTTTTAACTTCGTTTTCTTCTGCCATGTTTATCACTCCTTCGGGTTCACCATAAGGCACATCCCCATGCGTGACTTTTCCGCCATTTACTAGTGGTATATATAGATAAGGGCAGAGAAGAACGAGACTGCCAACATAACATTTATAGGATTAAAATCCGTCCCGGAGATGGCGAAGAGCGCCAGGATGGGTACACTATTAGAGAGCAATCGGTGGAATGGTTAAGGAATGAAAAACTTTTCGTGAGAAGCAGGAAAAAGAACG
>JAJRTH010000024.1 GCA_024278375.1 archaeon
CGATGTCGGCGAGGACGAGACGATCGGCTCGGAAGAAACAGGCGAAGAACCGGTAAGCGGTGAAGGCGAAACTACTCCGGAAACAACAGACAAATCGGACGAACTGGACATGGATCTGGACGAACTCCTGGAAGAGGAGAAGTGAGAAATCTATTAAATCCTAAAAACTTTTATTTTTTCTATTTCTGATGTGATTTTTTTGCTTCGGATTATTTCAACGATTTTGTCTATATCGGTGCCTGGCGAACGCTCTTCCCCGAGTTTATCAACTTGGTTTCTTATGATATGTTTTGCAATGGCTGAGGACTCTCCGGGTGAATCTCCGTGATACTCCAGAGCCTGAGATGCGCACAGGAATTCTATCGCTATTATTTTCTCAGTATTTCTGAGAACCTCCAGTGCATGTCTGGCTGCATTAGCACCCATGCTCACATGGTCCTCCTGATTTGCGGATGTCGGAATCGTATCAACGCTGGAAGGGTGCGAGAGCACTTTGTTCTCGGATGCCAGTGCAGCGGCCACATACTGCGTGAGCATAAGGCCCGAATTTAGTCCGCTGTTTTCCGTTAAAAACGGAGGAAGTTCACTCAATTTCGAATCCAGAAGTCTGAAAATCCTTCTTTCGGAGATGTTGCCGAGTTCCGTTAGAGCGATCTTCAGGAAATCCATGGCCATTGCCATGGTCTCTCCGTGGAAATTTCCGCAGGATATGCTGTCACCTTCCGGAAATACCAGCGGATTGTCGGTTGCCGAGTTCATCTCCGTCTCCACCACTCCTTTCACATGGTTTAGAGTATCGATTATCGCACCCATCACCTGAGGTATGCATCTTAGCGAATAGGCATCCTGCACCCTATTGTTCCGGTGTTTCTCTATTATTTCGCTGCCTTTCAGAAGCATTCTCATGTTTTCCGCAGCTTTTATCTGACCGGGATGCGCTCTGACTCTGTGAATTCTTTCGTCAAATGGTTTGTCCGAGCCTTTCATGGCCTCCAGACTCATCGCGGCCGCAATATGGGCATGCTTTACCAGATTTATCGCATCGTATACTGTCAATGCTGCAATCGCATTCATAACAGTGGTCCCATTCAGCAGCGCTAAACCCTCTTTTGCTTCCAGTTCTATGGTTTCTATTCCCGCTCTTTCCATGGCTTCTTTTCCGTCCAAGACCCCTCCTTCATACTCCGCACTTCCCTCGCCTATCATGACCAGCGCCATGTGGGCAAGTGGCACGAGGTCTCCGCTGGCCCCAACACTCCCCTTTTCGGGTATTATCGGATGGACACCTTTGTTAAGCATATCCGCAAGAGTCTTTACGATGACAAACCTAACCCCGGAATATCCCTTTGCCAGTGCATTCGCCCGTATTAGCATCGTCGCCCTGACAATTTCCCTGTCAAGCGGTTTTCCGACACCGGAAGAATGGCTGAGGACGATGTTTCTCTGGAGCTTTTTCACATCCTCACCCGGTATTATTACATTTTGAAGTTCGCCGAAGCCTGTCTTTATCCCGTAGGCTATCACATCGCTTTTCACTATGTTCTCCACGACCTTTCGGGAGCGCTCTATTTTTTCCATTGTTTTTGGGGATATTTCGACCTTCTCCCCATCTCTGGCAACTCTCACGACTTTTTCGATGTCGAGCGTCTCTACATCTATTTCCACCGCCAACTCAGACCCCCTTCAGTCCTTCCCTTATCTTCTCCAGAACCTTCTGTTTCTCCTCGAATCTCTTCATCTTTTCCTCGAGCTCTTTCTCTTTCCTTTCAAGGGCCTTTTCCCTCTTCTCAAGCTCCTTTTCTCTGCTTTTGATCTCCATTTCCATCTCTCTTTTTCTCTCTTCCAGCTCTGCCACCCTCTTCTCAAGCTCCCTTTCTCTGGTTTCAAGCTCCTCGGTTTTTCCGCTTATCTCCTCCTCTTTCGCAAGTACGGTCTTGAGCTGGTTTTTAACGACCTCTTCCTTCTTTCTCAGGAGCTCTTCGGCCTTTTTTGCTGTCTTTTCCTTTTTATCCAGCTCTTTTTTCGTTTTATCGAGCTCGGATTCGAGTTTTTTGATCTCCTTTTCCTTTCTTTTCAGTTCTTCGCTCCTTTTCTTCAATTCCTCGTCTCTTTCCCTGAATTCTTCCTCCATTCTTTCCCTTTCTTCCCTGAGCTCGTCTCTTTGTTTTTTCAGTTCCTCATCCTTTTCTTCAAGTTCCTCTGCCTTCATCTTCAGCTCTTCGGCAAGCATTGCAATCTCTTTTTCCGAGCTTTCCATCTCCGATTTTCTCCGGTCGAGTTCTTCTCCGAGAGCTTTAAGCTCTTCATCTCTCTCGTTGAGCTTTTTTTCTCTCTCCGCCAGCTCTTTTTCCTTCTCTTTGAGAGAGCGCTCCTCGATCTTCATCTTCTCTTCCAGATGCTTCAGCTCATCCTCTCTGGCGGAGAGCTCTTCATCCCTCTTTTTGAGGCTCTTCTCAAGGGTCTGCAGTGCCTTTTTCGCCCTCTCGAGCTTTGCCTTTTCATCCTCGAGAGCCTTCTTCTCCTTTTCCATTCCCTTCTTCTCCTTTTCAATCCTCTTCCTTTCGGCATTTATCTCCTTCCGGAGAGCCTTCAGCTCCTTGTCCTTCATATCAAGAGATGCCCTGACCTCTTCCATCTCGATCTCCCTTTTTCGGAGGGCTTCCCTGAGTTCCGAGAGTTCCTTCGTCCTCTCCTCGAGCTCCATCTCCCTTTCCGATATCTCCCTGAGCCTCTCCTTTTCGGCCCTTTCCCTTCTCTTTATCTCATCAATCCTGTCCTTTACCTCGATTTCCCTCTTTTCCACCGCCCTCTCTCTCTTTTTCAGGGCTTCCTTTTCCTCCTCCAGATGTCTCATCTCCTCTCTGAGTGCTTCCCTGTCCATGTCTATTTTCCTCTCCATCTTAAGTATTCTCTCCTCCCTTCTCACATGCTCCTCTATCTGCCTCTCCAGCCTTCGTCTGACCCTCTCGTTCTTATCCTCCATATCCCTGAGCTGAGCCCATGACTCCTCGAGCCTTGCCCTTTCGTCCTCTAGATCCTTCTGCCTCCTTATAAGCTCTATTTCCAAGGCTTCGAGCTCCTTTTCTTTCCTCTCCACCTTTCTTTCCCTTTCGTCAATGTCCGCCTTCAATCTGTTCAGTTCCTTCCTTTCCCTCTCTATGTCCTCCTTCTCGTAATCGATTCTGACAGCGGTTATCCTCTCCAGTTCGTCCTCCTCGTCCCGGGAGATTACGGTCCCTTTTCTGGATATCCTCGAGATTTCCCGAAGCACCTCGTCCCTGCTATATGAGCACTCCCAGTCCTGAAATATCTTCTTCAGATAGGGTATGTCGATGCTGGAGGAGCGGTAGGAATACGTGAAGACCTCGAGAACGCAGTCGTCTTTCAGAGAATCCTCCACTATGTGTTCGACGGCATCGTCGCCGAATAACTCCTCCTTTCCCCGGTAATATGCCATCGGGCATCTGTCACCGTATATCACGAGATACCCCTCAGAGACGTGCTCCTCCACATGGGTGGTCTTTATGTATCCGTTAAAGTCCGCATCCAGGTTCTTCATTATTGATTCGAGAGAATCGTATCCGCCGAAGCCGCTCTGTATCATCTTTCCTGTTGGGAGCCTCATGATATTACCCGCACTACATATCCCATTCCGATAATATACTTTGCCCTATCAGCTGCCTGCAGCGGCATCGCTCAGATATCGACTATCTTTCCCGGATTCATTATGTTGTCCGGGTCCATCGCCCTTTTTATGGAGCGCATGAGCTCCACCTTCTTCGGCTCGAACTCCTTCAGATACCCCTTCTTCGTGAGCCCGACACCGTGCTCTCCGGTTATCGTACCGCCGAGGGATATGCCGAGTTCGTGTATTTCCTTGCGCAAGGCCTCGTATTTTTCCTCCCAGCCCTCGTCCTTCATTATGTGGGTGTGCACGTTTCCATCACCCGCATGACCGTAAGTCGGCAGGCTTATCCCGTATTTTTCGGATAGCCTCTTGGTACCTTCCACATATTCGGCTATTTTGCTGGGCGGCACACTTATATCCAGTATTTCCGCCATGTTTTCCTTGAGCGCTTCATAGAAAATGCCCCTGAACTCCAGGAGTTCCTCCTGTTTGCTCCTGGTATCTATCACAAAGGCGTCTATCGCCCCGTTCTCGATACAGACCTCCGTGAGCTTCATGCCTATGTTCATGACCTCTTCCTCGCTTGTCGAATCGACGATAATCATCAGATATGCCTTCGCTCTCATCACGGGCCATTTCTTCTTCGTGAGTTCCTCCGTCGGACCTATCACATCGTCCTCTATGAACTCCAGACTTATGGGAATTACACCCGTTTTCAGTATGGCGGGAACGCTCTTTATGGCGTCGTGGAGTGAATTATACGGGACGATGAGCATGAGGCTGCTGGGTGGCGGAGCCATGAGTTTCAGAATCCCTTTCGTGACTATCCCGAGGGTCCCCTCGGAGCCTATGAAAAGGTCGAGAAGACTGTATCCTGCGCAGTCCTTCACGAGCTTTCCGCCTATCTCCATGATCTCTCCGTCCGGAAGGACGACCTCTATTCCCCTGACGAAGTTCCTCATAACCCCGTATTTCACCGCTCTGGCGCCACCGGCATTCGTGACTATCACACCTCCGACCATTGCGCTCGTATCTCCCGGATGCGGGGGGAAGAACAGCCCCTTCTTTTCAACGGCCTCGAATATCTCCATAAGTCTGACACCCGCCTCTGCCGTGACGGTGAAGTTCTCCTCGTCGATCTCGATTATTCTGTTCATCCTCTCAAGGCTCAGCACTATGCCCCCGTAGATAGGTACACAGCCTCCCGAGAGCCCTGTCCCCGCTCCTCTGGGAGTTATAGGGATCTTCTCCCTATGGGCTATCTTGACGATCTCCGAGACCTCCTCGGTGCTTCCGGGCTTGACCACCACATCGGGATAGTGCTTAATTCTCTCGGACATCGCCACCTCATCGTGAGAATAATCTTCCATCTCATCCTTGCTCACCGTGACGTTCTTCTCTCCAACTATTCTCTTCAGTTCGTCCACAATCTCAGGGGTGAGTTTTCCGTACATGAGAACACCTTGTCTCGGAATGATTTCTGATATAAGTCATTGTTGGCATCCGTTTCCTCTCTGCCGCTAATGGTGGCGGAGTTTTCGATAGTTTTATATAGAAGAACAATCTTATGCAAAATAGAGGTGATGTGAGATGCTCGGCGGAACTCCCATATACATCCTGAAAGAAGGAACGGAAAGAGAGTCCGGAAGAGGCGCTCAGATGAAGAACATCGCCGCCGCAAAGGCGATAGCCGAAGCGGTCAGGAGCACGCTGGGACCCAAGGGAATGGACAAGATGCTTGTCGACAGCCTCGGAGATGTGACCATAACCAACGACGGCGTCACCATTCTCAAGGAGATAGATGTGGTCCATCCCGCTGCCAAAATGATAGTGGAGGTAGCGAAGGCACAGGACCAGGAGTGCGGTGACGGGACCACGACAGCCGTTGTTCTGGCAGGCGAGCTCCTGACAAAGGCGGAGGAGATGCTGGAGCAGAACGTGCACCCCACGACGATAACCAGGGGCTATGCCATGGCGTCCAAGAAATCCGTGGAACTCCTGGAAAAACTCGGTGTGGAGCTGAAGGTCGATGACGAGAAAATCCTGAAGAACATAGCGATAACATCCATGACCGGAAAGAGCGCTGGAAGGTCGAAGGAGTATCTGGCGGAACTGGCAGTGAAGGCAGTGAAGGAAGTCGCTGAAAAGGAGGACAAGAAATACAAGGTCGATCTCGATAATGTGAAAATAGAGAAGAAGCACGGCGGAACAATTGAGGATACAGAGCTGATAAAGGGCATAATACTGGACAAGGAGAAGGTACATCCCGGCATGCCGGATAAGGTCAAGGATGCCAAAATCGCACTGATAAACGCAGCACTGGAGATAAAGAAGACGGAGATAGATGCCAACATAAGGATAAGTGACCCATCACAGCTGCAGGCATTTCTGGACGAAGAAGAGCGCATGCTGAAGTCCATGGTCGAGAAGATTAAGGCAACTGGTGCCAATGTCGTATTCTGCCAGAAGGGCATAGATGACATGGCGCAGCACTTCCTGGCGAAAGAGGGAATCTATGCGGTCAGAAGGGTAAAGAAGTCCGACATGGAGAAGCTGGCCAAGGCCACCGGTGCGAACATAGTTACAACGCTGGATGACCTCGGCAAGAATGACCTCGGGCACGCCGGCATGGTGGAGGAGAGAAAGATAGGCGACGACGAGATGACCTTCGTCACGGACTGCAAGAATCCCAGAGCCGTGAGCATCCTCGTAAGGGGAGGAACTGAGCATGTTGTCGATGAGATAGAGCGCATACTGAACGATGCACTGCACACGGTCTCCATCGCTCTGGAGGACGGTAAACTGATATCCGGCGGCGGAGCGAGCGCTGTCGAGCTGGCGCTGAACCTCAGGGACTATGCGGCGACCATCGGAGGAAGAGAACAGCTAGCAATAGAGGCGTTCGCGGATGCGCTCGAGGCCATACCCAAGACACTGGCGGAGAACGCGGGCCTCGATGTGATAGATGTGCTCATCAAGCTCAGGAAGGCACACAAGGACGGGGACAAGTACGCGGGCCTGGATGTGTTCACCGGAGACATAGTGGACATGAGGGAGCGCAATGTCGTCGAGCCCATCAGAGTTGGCAGACAGGCGATAGAGGCCGCAACCGAGGTAGCAAACATGATCCTCCGCATCGACGATGTCATCGCGGCCAAGGGAGAAAGCAAATCGGACAACAAGCCCCCGTCATCCGGCGGAGACGAGGATTTTTAAACCCCTTAATCTCTGATTATTTTCGATAGCCTCTGCCTCTTTCGAATATCTCGATCACTTTTATGACATCAGATTCAACGCAGTAGACTATTCTATAATCTGCAATTCTGAGGCGGTACTTCTGCGGTTTTGTGTCCTTTAGGGGTTTGATATCCGCATTTGGCCTCGGTTTGAACGGGTCTTTTTCCAGCTCTTTCAATCCCGCCTTTATCCTCTCTTGCATCTTTTTAGACAGTTTTCCAAACTGTTTCTGGAAGGTTCTTGAAACCAGTACTCTGAACATCCGAAATCTTCCTTACAGTTCATCCAGAGGAATGAACTCATCCTCTTTCAGTATCCTGTTCCAGCGCTCGTCAAGATCCTTCCACGCACTCCTCTCTATGAGTTTTCTTATTATCTCGTCATAGCTCTCCCCCTTCTCACCGAGTTTGCGGAGTATTTCTTTCGTCTCGTATGATACTGCTATAGTGGTCGTGCCCATTATATCACCTATAAGCATTATAGGTCTTATAGTATTTATAGGTATCGGAAAAGGAATGAAAATTTAGCACCGGAGCGATAATGAGTGTGGTGTTCGGGTCAGGTGCTCATAGAGGCTCGGCGAATGATGCTAAAGCCAAATCGGTTACACAGTATCTTTATACCACGGTTTCGCCGGAGACCTTTCTAAGCCTTGGCATGAACCTTCTCCTTGCGCACCTCGAAGGTCGTTATAAGAGAGCGCCTCTCCCCCTCCAGCGGAAACTCCTCCAGATAGAGCTGTGTAGCTTCCTTCAGATTCGCTACAGCCTCTTCTATACTCTTCCCCTGACTCACAGTACCCACCTCAGGACACTCAGCCACATACAAATCCTCTTCTTTATGAAGCACCGCAGTTATAGTCTTCACCCTAACCTTTTATAATTGTTCTACAGGGTGGTGGAAGACTTCTAGTCAGAAACACCGTAGGTTTAGAAAGCTGTGTTTCTAACCATAGAAGCTCATGTTTCCGACTATAATACCGGCATAAATCACCAGTAAGATAACAATCATGCGTTATTTAAGAGTTTCTTAGGTATTGGACAAATAATCGAGAGGGCTGGGGGTAATGACCGAGTGGATTGGAAGCCATAGTGTAGCGAAAGGAGAGACATATAGGAATGGATATGGCTGTTTGTTTCTCACTTGTATTCTTATGAAATCTCATTTAAATATGCCTCCACTTTTTTAATGCTATTGTTCGATAAAATTTCCAGTTCATTTTTAATATTTCCATCTTGAAATTCTATAGGAATCTCGAAATAGAGAGCATAGACCAAAATATTAATATTATTCTCAACTCTTTTAATTTCATCAAGCATATCTTGTTAAATTTTGTGCATTTTCTCTCTATCTAGTTGGCTGATGTTGATTGAAATATCCAGCTCATGCAAATCTCCATAGATATCTTTAAAATACTTTTCAAAAATCATTTTTGCTATTTCTTCATTATAGCATACAATTTTTAAACCGTCATTATTTAACACTAAAACCCGTCCGTCATCTGGATATATATGGGGAGAATCTACAATAAAATTTGATCCTAAGGATTTCGGCACTTTCAAATCAAAATATTTATTAGGTTCTTCTATTGGATAAACCTCTAACTTGGGGAGAATGTTTTTAATGAAATAATCTGATTCAAATTCTACATTTCCTTTCTTAAACTTATAATAATCAGATTTCAGTTTGTGAATTTCTTTTACTTCTTTGACGATATACTCGAATATCTCTTCATTTCCTTCTATTTTCTTTATTGGAAATCTTTCATAATTGTCTATCTGGGTTTTGTGTCTGTAAAACATGCCCAATCTGGAATTTAATATACCACATATATAATAAAGAATATCTTCATTATCATTAACCAAAAAATATAAATTTTTCTTATCGATGCAATTTTGATCTAAAACATAATTTTTATCGTTAACATAGAAAGAATACGCTCAAATTAATAACTTGAATTTCCTATTCATTTTTTCTTCATCACGAAGTCGCATTGGCGATGGTTTGTTAATTTCTTTTGCTTTTTTGTGAACAAGCGTTTCTAATTCTTTATCGTAGTATGTGTAGGTAATATCTTTGAGAGCGTATGGCACAATGTTTTTATGTCGAATATAAGGTCTGATAAAAACTTCTTCGGGTTGATATATGATGCCGTTTTTTATAACATAATTTCTTATGTTTTCTAATAATCTCTGTTTGTTATCATTTACAAAGACCTCATCATTTGAGGTAATTATTCCTAACTGAAATTCTCCAAAAGTGAGAAGATATTCAGTATCTTTTTCTATCTCTCTGATGATTGGGTCTCTCTCGATTAGCTCATAATCTGGATTTGAAAGGAAAACGCTTTGATCGATTTGAGAAAAATCCAGTTCACTGGGCTTTTTGGTTTTAAAAGCGATTATGTCGTTTTTATCTTTTGCAGGTTCCTTCCATTCAATTTCATTAAAAGAGTCATACTTCTCTTTAATTGAAGTAAGGCTCGAAAGGTCAAGATATTTAATTTTATGGCCGGTAGAAGGTTTCTTTTTAGTCATAACTATTATTGCAGTAGCAACGGCGGCTTCAGGTGAAAACATAGAATTTTTCTTTTCCATGATGCGATTGAAATTTATTATGTATTCGATAGTGTAGTTTTCTAACCAATATTTTCTCATCCACTTATATGTAGGAAGTGTCAAATATGTATTTGATGTAATATAACATATAATACCACTGTCTTTTACGAGTTTATCGGCAACACCAAATGCAAACGCATACATATCTCTTAATTTTCCCCTATTTTTTTCTATCTTAGGTATTTTTCCTTTTATATTTTTATTTCTCCAAATGAAAGATATCTCATTCCCTCTTTCATCGAAATTGTTCTCAGAGAATGCGAATGGAATCAACTCTTCTTTCATAAATTTTGTTGGACTAATAATCCCGTAGGGGGGATTGGAGATAATTATATCATATTTCTTCATCTTTGCTTCTCTAATCTTTTTCGACTCGGAAAACGAACTTTTTATTTCTTCGGCAAGCAGAGATAGTTGAATTAGATTCATTGTCTCACTTTGTTTGTAATCTAAATCAAACGAATTTGTTCTTAAGAGATTCAACTCTTTGATAGGCACCTGCTCAAGACTATCAGAAGAAAAAGATTTAATAAGTCTAAAATAAATATTAATATCTGCAATACTACAAGAAAGCGGGTTTATTTCGAATCCGGTTATTGATTTTTCAATTTGTCTGTCTTGAGATCTATCTTTAAAGAAATGGAATACCTCTCCCTTTTTTATGGATTTTCCACTGTCAGATGCTTTCATCTGTAAAACTGCTTCATTTAAGAATGTGCCGCTACCCATAAATGGATCAAGGACATCTAAAAGTTTCTGCCCTTTCTTATAAATATCTATATTTTTATTTTGTTTTAAACAATCTCTAACCAAAAGCCACATTAACCGAACAATTGGTCGTGGTGTATAGTATTGCCCAAGCATTCTCCGATAAGACTTGCCTTTACGTTCGTTGCGGTCTTCTTGGAGGTAGTGCTCATAAATGTCTCCTAAAATGTCTTGGTCTAATTCTCTAAGATATATCTCATTAAATGTCCTTAGGAAATGTACCAGAGTGTATTCTTCAATCTCAGATATAATCCAATCGTAAATATCATGTTTTAAGAGGAAATGATAATGTTTTAGATCGCTCTTTTTAAACTCAAAAATTGTAGAAATATACTCTTTCAACTTGCCCTTTAGGAATTTCTCATGGATAATCCCATTTGAAAGATACCTGCCATCTTTTTCTCCTTTTATGAATTTGTAACCCCTTTTATGCTGACTATCTTCGAGTATGCGGATGAATAATGTCTTGTTAATTATAGAATATATTGTTGTAATAATATATTCATTATAATAGAAATTTTTGCTCTCATTGTTTTTCATACTTAATATTTTATCTATATTTTTTCTATCGATTAGATCGGGTTTTTCAAAGAAGTTATCTATATAGTTCATTTCAATGGCCCAAAAGAAAAGATTTCTTATCCAGATGTATTCTTCTCTATTAATCAAATCTAAGAATTGCTTGTTAAAATCATTTCGATCTAAATTTTCATATTTAGTCTTGAACTCGGCTAATTTACCATTAAATTTCACCAAAATATCATCTTTAATTTCTTCCATTAGATAATAAAGAGATTTGATGAAATTCTCCCTAACAGCCTTATTTTTAATGTTGAACCGCTCAGCATTCCTCTCGGGATTCGGAAAATCATAAATTTCAAATGAAGAACCCAACCGCAGCAAGCTGCGGGGTATCTTCATTGGAAGGCCGACAATTGCAATTGGGTTAGATTTCCACCCTGCTCTTCCACATATCTCCTGATCTTTTCGAGGCCACCGTATTCACTAAC
>JAJRTH010000025.1 GCA_024278375.1 archaeon
AGGCGTTACTGTGCTCCTGCGCTCTTCTTAAAGAAGGCTGGGTCGCACAGGCGTTACTGTGCTCCTGCGCTCTTTTCATGGTTTCGATGCGATGAAGATCTTCAAGTCTCCTATATATGACAGATGTGGGTGTATAAGACAAAATGCCTTCAAAATGGAAATACTTAAATACAAGAAATAGATAGATCTTTGGAGGCGATATCACGCCATTAATAAAAATATATCCTTGGGAAGAAAAAATAAAGACAGTAAAAGATGTCCTGCTAGCAATAGGGGCATTCTTGTTCGTACTTTCCATGGTTGCATTCAATATATCCTCTTTCGAAGGGTCCGGAGATGGAAAAAGTTATTTTCATATGATATGGATAGGAGGGCCTTTGGCAGCTGTGGGAATCAATTCTCTTAGCTTCAGTTTTTGGTGCAAGAAAGGAAGTATCCACATACCCTAGAGGCACTGAGTATGTATTAAGTTCAAAAAGTGTGCTGTATCCAATATCTTACGCTATAGCCTTTATTTTTATTGCTGGTGCTATATTAACTATAGTAATTCTTTTTATGTCTATGCAGGTTTCAGGACAGTATAAAGAGACACACATGTCTCTCTCAGTTTTGAGCAGTGTTTCTCTGCTTTTATCTGTTTTCCTCTCACCCTTGATATCTATTTTCTTGGCAAGATGGATGAGCTCTAAAAGGGAAGAATATGAAAAAGAAGAATATAACAAAAAATTGTCTCAGGCCAGAAATTATGAAACCGCTATGAACTATGAAATGGCAATAAAGCTTTACGAAGAGCTTGGATTATGGGAAGATGCAAAAAGATGCAGACTACAGAAATCTTCCCAAAGCGGTGTAACACAAAACCCTTAATTTAAAATGAAGCTCCCAACCGCAGCAAGCTGGATGTATAGGAATTAAATAAAGCTGAGAGGGAGAGGAGCAACGATTCCGCAGGAATTGCGAATGATACTTTTTATATAATAAAAGTCACGCTGAGGGGGAGATTTGAACTCCCGTGGGCAGAGCCCACCGGCTCTCAAGGCCGGCGCCTTTCCGGGCTAGGCTACCTCAGCACAGGAGCTTGGAAAATAGGCAGCTGATAAAAGGGTTTTGATTGATATGCTGTATTGTACAAATAATTTATAAGTCATGGTGCTATAGTTTCTGACATATACCAGAACCATTGACGGGGTGCACCATGGCCTATATGTTCATAAATTTTTATGAACAGAAGCCTTCTAATAGAAGGCTATACTATTTGTGCAACAGAGCATGTTAAGCCACGTTCATTCCCTTTACCAGTATGGACGGTATTATGAAGCTAAAGCCGCCCATTGATGCTGGCAATGGTCTTTCATCGTCCCCTATGGCGATTATGTTTTTCAGCAGTTCCACACTGTTTCCGCCTATCATCGCCGAACTCACCGGATACTTTATTCCTCCGTTCTCCACATACAGCAGTCCCGTGGAATTCAGGGAAATATCGCCGCTTACCACATTGGACGTGTGCGCTCCGAGCACACTGTATACCACTATGCCCCTGTCCATCTCGGATATCAGGCTGTCTATGCTCTTCACATCCGGGAATTCGAGCACGATGTTTCTCGCCACGGTCTCGGGCGGTGACGAATCCCTCGGTGTTCTGAACCTCGGACCGGTCCTCATCCCGTTGCCGGTGCTTTCCGCTCCGAACTCCTTTGCGCTCACGCTGTCGAACATGAAGTTTCTGAGCACTCCGTCTTCTATGAGCGGGAGCTTTCTCGATGCCCTGCCCTCATCATCGGACGGAGCGGAATAAAGTCCTAGCGGATTTGTCTGGTCATCATATAAGTTCAATCCCTTGGCGGCAATCTCCTTTCCCAGTATATCCGGCCTATATGGACTCTCTCCCCTGTGTGCTCTGTTCCCGTAGAGCTGCACCACAGTGGTGAACTCCAGTATCTGCTTTATGGCGTTCCTCATGAAAAGAACATCCATTTCACCGGACTTCTCAAGATTCTTCGCTCCATTGGTCTTGATGGCAATCTCGCTGGCCTCCTTTCCTATGGCGGAGAAATCGATATCCGGCTTGTGCGAGACTCGGGTGGAAGAGCCGTTGGAAACCCCTTTGTCCTGTAGAATGGCATAGAGTCCACCTCCTATGAAACTCTCCTTTCCTTCCGCATAGGTTCCGTGGGAATTGTATACATAATATTCTGAATATCCATATTTTATACCTCCCTCGGGAACGATGATGTCTCTCCTTATCTCTCTGGCGCTGTCCACCATCTCTTTGAGATTTTCTAGGCCTTCTTCCGGGCTGTAATTGACGATACGGTCGCTGTAAATCCCCTCTATTACCGGATACTCATCATCGCTGAGAAACGAATATCCGTCTATTTTCTTACCGAGTTTAGAAAGTTTAAGGGCACTTTCCAGAGCGGTTTCCACATCCTTCTCCGAGAAATAGCTGAATCCTATTCTTCCGTCCCTTAGAACTCTCACCGCATATCCCGTTGATGCCCCTCCGCCTCCGAAATCCACTTCGTTCTTTTCCACGCTTATCTCGGTGCTCACATCCTTTATCCAGAATACCTCAGCCTCGTTGGCACCCATTTTCTCGGCCATCCTGACGATATCTTCCGGCTCCATATCATGCACCTCCTACGTTTGCGGCCTTAATCCTCACATGCGGTCCGCCGTCGCTCACTGGCACCCACTGGCCCTTTCCGCAGCTTCCGGGATGGGCAAAGCGGAAATCGTTGCCCAGAGCATCTATGTTTTTCAGTATCTCAAGGGTGGAACCCCCGAACGACACATCCTTCAAGGGTTTGGTTATCTCGCCGTTCTCGATAAGATAGGCCTCCTGCGCATTGAACTGGAACGTTCCCTTGCCGGTGTCCACCTGCCCTCCTCTGCTTCCCTTGGCATAGACTCCGAACTTTATGTCCTCCATGAGTTCTTCGAAACTGTGGTCTCCGTTGGCTATGTAGGTATTGCTCATTCTGACCAGAGGTCTGTGCGATATGGATTCGGCCCTTGCGCTCCCGTTCGGCTCCATTCCAAGTTTGAATGCCGTTTCTCTGCTCAGGAGATAGGTCTTCAGTATGCCTTTCTCCACAAGCACCTTCTTCCTTGCTCTGACACCCTCGTCGTCGTAGGGGAACGAGCCGTATACGTTCCCGGCGGTAGGGTCGTCTATTATCGTTACTATGTCTGAGCCAACCCTCTCTCCGATCTTTCCCTCGAGACAGGAATCCCCGGCCATTATGAGATCCGCCTCCGTGGCATGTCCGAGAGCCTCATGGGCGAAGACTCCCGCAAGATCCTGGTCGGCTATTATGGGCATGACTCCGCTGGGGCTTTTTTCGGCATGAAGAAGTCTAACTGCCGTTTTCGCCCCTTCGACAGTGTTCTCTATCGGGTGCTGTCCGACCTGCTCGAATGCCTCGAAACCTCCCGTACCTCCGGCCGAGATTATCACGCTTGATGCGTTGCCAGCGTCCATGGCAACTATGGCAGCCCTGACATATGTTCTGGTCACCTGGGTTCTGATATCCGAGCCCTCTGAATTCACGAATCTCTGGAACAGGGTTTTATCCGAATATCCGGCGGTGACCGTCCTGACCTCTTTCTCTTCCTTGGCCATTGCCACCATGTCCTTAACGAGTTCGTATTTTTCCGAGATGTCTATGTCAGCAGGGTCCTTTTTCGGAACCCATATAACACCGTCATCCACCACCGGGACCTCAGCCAGCCCGGTCTTTCTATTGCTGGCTCCAGCTGTGACCTTTGCAAGTTTGAATGCGGTTTCTAGGGCCTTCAACATGGATTTATCGCTGAGGTCATGGGTCGAGAAGAATCCCCAAGCCCCGCCGTAGAGAACCCTTATTCCAGCACCTTCGCTCTCCCCGAAGAGGGCCTTTTCCACATTTTTGTCTTTCAACTCCAGGCCCGTCCCGGAGCTTTTCGCAGTTCTTATATCGCAGTAACTGGCGCCCATTTCCAGCGCCTTTCTGACAAGCTTCTGTTCCAAATAATCACCGGCGTTAATATGGGGGAAATAAATAAGTGATGCTCTCCTTTCAAAAAAACCAGCATCTCAAAAAACCTATATAGTAGAGGGCGTTTTGGCGGTAAAAATCAAAGAGAGTGAGGAAAATGATTAGAATGTGCGAAGAACACGGATACTTCAGGGGAGAGGTCTGCCCCGTGTGCGGCATGGAAGGAAGGTTCATACTGAACGATTATGAGATGGAGCACCTCGGAAAGACACTGGCAGGCGTTCTCAGACATTTTCCCGAGAAATTCGACCTCACCATGGATCCGAGAGGATGGGTGGACGTACAGCAGTTCGTCAATGCAATCAAGGCCAGACAGAGAAGGTTCAGATGGCTGAGGGCATATCACATAGTGGCGCTCATAAAGACCGATCCCAAGGGGAGATATGAGTACAGGGACGGTTACATAAGAGCCACATACGGACATACCATAGATGTGGACCTCGATTTTCCCACGGATAATGTTCCCGAAAAGCTCTATTATCCCGCAACGGAAGAGGAGGAGGAATTCCTCAGGGAAGGGGGATTGAGACCTTCGGACAGGATATTCGTCCATCTCAGCACCACCATGGAATCGGCGGTCGAGGCCGGAAAGGTCCGAAGTCCGAGGCCGGTCGTGTTCGAGATAGCCGCGAAGAAGGCCAGTGAGGACGGCATAGCCATAATGCATGCAGCCCCTACAATATATATCACCAAGGAGATACCTCCACAGTATATGAGAGAAGCGGAAATCCCAGAAGAACTTCTCGGCCAGGATGAGGAGGAGAATGCCGAGGAGGCGGCGGAATCCGCCGGAGAGGAAGAAACTGCAGGAACTCAAGGGGCGGAGAGCACGGAAGACGAGAAACCCGAGGAAAACGGCCGAGAAAAACCGGAAGAATAGAAACAACCCCTTTCATCACTTATTTTTGCAATACACCGCATCCGAAGACCAGATCGGTAAGGACATAAAAGTCCTTTCCAATAATAAACTACTTATACTCTGTTAGCCATCATAAAAAAGAGGTGTACTTTGAGCGCCGAAAAAAAAGTGGCCTGCCCCTTCTGCGGGGAAGAAATCGACTCAGATGCGCTCCGATGCTCTAACTGTGGTAACGGATGGGACGGTCCGGAGGAGAGAGAGGCCATAAGGGCCATAATGAAGATGCCGGGAATGGGGGAGAAAAGGACAAGAAAACTATATGAGGCGGGCTTCAAGAGGATAAAGGACATAGAGGATGCGGACATAAAGGATATTCTGGAAAAGGCGGGAATACCTGTCAGCGTGGCCAGGGAAGTCAAGGAGAGGATTGAGGAAAGAAAGGGCCTCTATCTGTGTCCGGCCTGCGGTGCGTTCGTGAGTTCCGAGGCGACTGAGTGTCCGATATGCGGAGCGGCGCTCTATGAGGAGGCCGAAGTCGAGGAGGAAGATACCGAAGGGATAGCACCTGATCTGAGTGCTCTTGAAGATGACCTTCAGATCGAGGAGAGGGTCTCCCTATACGTATGCCGAATATGTGGTGCCTTCGTATCCGGAGATGCAAAGAGATGTCCGGTATGCAGCGCCCCAATGCCAGAAAACAGGGCCGAAACCCCTCAGAAGATCAAAGACGATCTATTGGAGGATGAGAATGCCAACATAACCGCCATAAAGAAGTTCTTCGGGGTGGAGGAGATTTCCAGCATATCCGAGATATCACTTCCCACGGACGATATACTCGAGACCACTCCGGAGATAGATATGTGCGGCAACTGCGGTGCATTCGTAAGGCCAGAGGCACTTCAATGTCCCGTATGCGGTGCCGCTTTGATACCTGAGATTTCCGTCGAGGAAGAGATTAAGGCGGAGGAGGAGGCATTAAATGCACTTGAAGAACTCAAAAACGAGCTTGTCGGAGCGGAGATAGTTGCCGGAACGGAGGAAGAACCGCCTGCCGAGGAGTCAGGCGAAGAGACTGTAGAGTATGTATGTCCGGAGTGCGGCTCTGCCGTTCCGAAGGATGCGGTTACCTGTCCGGAGTGCGACGCTGTCTTCGGCGATACCGAAGATGAGACGGAAGAGGGTGTGGTCCTCCCCCTCGATAGCGTCATCTCGGAAGAGGCGTTACATGTCGAGAAAGAACCCGCCGAGGAGGAGATAAAGGCCGAGGTCGAATCGCTACTGAAAACCCAGAAAAAGCCTGAAAAGGAACTTATAGAGAGCTTCGAGTTAGAATATGGTCTAGAAGGCGGCTTCGACGAGATAGCCTCCATAGAGGTCAGGGAAAAGGAGACAGCGCCCAAGATGCCCAAACTGGAGATACCGAAGAAGCTCAGGGATTGGCACAGGGTTGAGGATTTGCTGATGGCCTCGGGATCAATAGCGGCGGTGCTCCTGGCAGCGGAGTATCTTCTGACATACCCTGTCGTGAAGGACCCTAAAATGGCATATGGGAGCGCTGCCGTGCTAGTTTTCATACCTATCCTGGCATTTTCGCTGCTGATGCTCTTCGTAGATCGAAAGAAGGTCTTTTCCAACCTCACATCCTCCGCGTTTCTTCTAGCTCCTTTCCTTATGGCCCTATTCGTCCCTCTCAGATGGTTCCTCGCTTTGGACTTCCAGAGGCCCCTATTATCGGATATTATGATAATGGCATTTTCCGCGGTCCTACTTCTGGCGATACTCAGGATATTCAAGGGCGATACAAGCCCATTCTGGCTGTTTTTCCTGGGAATATCCCTCATATCTCTGCATTCCGTGCTGTTCCTGACGGATTTCTATACGTTATTCGTACCGGAGTATGACAACGTACCGTCGCTCGGCATACCGATAATGGGAGGTGCAATGCTCGCAATGTCTGTATATCTGAGGATAGACTCTGCGGTGCGCTCCCTTCTTGCCACCAGAGATGTTCTTCTGGGGCACAGGCACTACATGGGCGGAGAATACGACGAGGCGATGAAGTACTATACCCGGGCGATAAAGAGGAAGAGAGGGGATGAAAGCGGGTACGACCTCGCATATTACAGCAAGGGTACCGCACTTCTCAGCGCAGGTAACGCCGTAGAAGCCCTCCGATATCTGAACAAGGCGCTTAAAGAAAATCCCGGCAATGAGATGGCATGGAACAACAGGGGCATAGCGCTTTCAAAGCTGGGATTGACAGAGGCGGCACTGAAATCATATGACGAGGCCATAAGGCTTAACCCCAGATACGATGTCGCATGGAACAACAGAGGAAACGCCCTGGCAAGAATCGGCAGATATGAAGAGGCCCTGGAGTGTTACGACAAGGCCCTCAGCATAAATCCGGAATACACGGATGCGTGGATGAACAAGGGGTATGTTCTCATAAAACTGGACAGATACAGGGAAGCGAAGGAATGTGCGGAACATATTCTGCCATCCGCGAGAAAGACCGTCAAAGGCGGCCGAAGAGCGGAAAGGACCCCGGTATGAAACACCCTTTCGAAAAGTTTTAATCCCAGTGCTTTATCCCACGATATGGTATCAAAGGAAGAGATAGGAAGAATTTTAGAAGGGTATGACAGAAAAAATCTCTCTATAGCCACCGTCTGCTCCCACAGCAGCCTTCAGATATTCAACGGCGCCAGGAAAGAGGGTTTTTACACTATAGGTATAGCCATAAAGGAGAGAGCGAAATTCTACGACGCTTTTCCCCGGGGAAGGCCGGATGAATTCCTAATAGTGGACACCTACGACGAGATTTTCGACCTCACCGACGAACTCATAGAAAAAAATGCCATAGTGATACCCCATGGCTCCTTCGTCGAGTATCTTGGTGCCAACAGGTTCAAGGAACTTCCCCTGCCCACTTTCGGCAACCGTTCCGTTCTCGAATGGGAATCAGACAGGGACAAAGAAAGGGAATGGCTGGAAAAACATGCCGGAATAAAGATGCCCAGGAAAATCGAGGACCCGAAAAAGATAGACAGGCCAGTTCTTGTGAAATATCACGGTGCAAAGGGCGGAAAAGGATTCTTCATAGCCAAGGACTATGCGGAGTTCAAGCTCGGGATAGACTGGACGAAGAAGTACTCCATACAGGAATACATCCTCGGAACGAGATACTACATGCATTTCTTCTATTCTCCCATAAAAAACGACGGATACAGGGTTTCAAAGGGAACGATCGAGATGCTCAGCATAGACAGAAGGGACGAATCTAATATAGACGAGATATACAAGCTCGGAGCGCAGGAAGAGCTCAAGAAGATGGGCATATTCCCATCATTCGTTGTTACAGGCAATGTGCCGGTCGTCCTGAGGGAATCTCTGCTGCCCAAGGCATTCGAACTGGCGGAAAAGGTGGTGGAAAGTTCCATAAAACTCTTCGGAGGCATGATAGGGCCTTTCTGTCTGGAGTCCATCGTTACCGATAGCCTCGATTTCTATGTCTTTGAGATCTCTTCGAGGATAGTCGCAGGCACTAACCCTTTCATATCCGGCTCGCCTTATGCCGACCTAATAGAGCCAGGGATGTCCACCGGACAGAGGATAGCAAGAGAGATACGGATGGCAAACGAAAAGAACGCTCTCAGTGAAATAATATCGTGATCTCATGCGGAGATTCCTTGTGGTAGGTCACGGAGCGAACACTGATGGCGATTTTCGCCTGGACGACCTCCCGGGAACAGGGGGCAGGATGGACATAATCGCGATGTCCGTATCCTCGGCTCTATTTCTCTCCCATGAACTGAGAAAGGAGGTGGAGGTCTGGCTCGTTCTTATGGGAGGGGCGCCGCATACCCTTAAGATAATCGGTTCCGAGGCAAGATACCTATTTCCCGACGAAAGGAACATTGCGGGAATGATAAGGACGAATCTTCTCAGACACAGGGAAGGGAAAAGAGAGACCCCGGGGATATATGTCTCTGACATGGATTTCAGAGAGGCCGTGGAGAGCGCCTCCGAGGACTCCGAGATTTTTTATCTCAAAGAAGGCGGCAAGGACATAAGGTCTGCGAACATCAGCGGCAATTCGACCTTCGTTCTGGGGGACAACAAGGACCTTACACCGGAAGAGGAGGAGATGGTGGAAAAAATCGGCGCCCGTAAGATAGGTCTGGGTAAAAAAAGCCTTCACACCTACCAGGCCATAGTTGTGGCCAATTATGAACTGGACAGGAGGGAAGAGTCTGGAACAGGCGCTCCTTGATATGATCCTTCTGTTTGGTCTGGTAGTCGAGGGAATCGGATTTTTCTACCGGAAAAGGAAAAGGCACCTATTCAGGGCTTTCGGATGGGCATTGCTCGGCATATACTGGCCAACCCAGGCAGCGGGATTTCTGGGCATGGATGATTTAACGAACGCCTTCTTTTGCCTCGCCGCACTGCCTTTTTTCTTTTACCTGGGATACCACGAAATCCTCTCTTACAGGGCGGACGAAGACCATCACGGCCTGAAGTTCATAGCGGGAGCGGTCTTCCTCGCAGGGATGCCTTATTTCATAATAGACAGAATTCCAATAGTCGCCGGAACTCTGATCTCCATAGTTGCGGATCAGAGCATATGGCTCCTTAACCTTATGAGCGGCAACGGTTTCACCGTCGACCCGGTAAACTATTTCAATAACTCCCTGTGGTACAAAACGGATTTTGTGAACGAGATAGGTGCGCTGGTCCCCGAGGCCAACATAAGGATAGTACTAGCATGTACCGCCATCCAGAGCATTCTCATAGCCTTCGGAGTGGTGGTGGCCGCTCGCTCTCAATGGGACAGGAAAGCCAAGGCACTCCTGATAAACATCCCGACGATCTATCTATTGAATCTCCTGAGGAACGCAGGCGTCATATATCTGACACATTACGGAATAACAGACTTCTACACGGCCCACCATGTAATAGGAAAGGGGGGAAGCCTGATAGCTTTGATAATACTTCTTTTCATAACATTCGAGATAATGCCGGAACTTTATGATGATATAGCGTCCCTTGCAAAGCTCCACGAGAGGTTCAACCGCTTGAGGAGGTCACGATAAGCACGACATCATCGTGCTCTTTAAGTCTTTCTGGCAGGGGGACGAACCTTCCGTTGACCTTCATAAGTGTTACCGGCGGTGGAGCTCCGAATTTCCTCGAGAGTTCCAGGCCGGTCATACCATCCTCTATTTCGACCATGCCGCAATCTTTCTCGTTTATCTTCAGCCGGATTTTCACGCAGGAGGATGCGCAATCTTTTTTAAGAATATCTGTTCACAAGCACGGTAACGGAATGCCGAGGTGGCCCAGTCCGGCTAAGGCGGATGGCTCGAGACCATCTGGGTGCAAGCCCGCGGGAGTTCGAATCTCCCCCTCGGCGCTTCCCTTCGGTCAGTGCCTCGGCGCGACTTTTTGTTTTACAAAAAAGTCTGAGTCGCAAATACTGACCATTGAAAGAGCTCTTGAAACAAACCCTCCTCAACAATCTCCACGCATCAAAAACTCTATAAAATATCCGGACATCGAGGATGCATGGAAGAAAACGGAGGAAAAGGGCCCGGAAAAAGATTGAGGGTTCTGAATGTCGATGAGAACGAGAATCTGGCACTCTTTCGGGAAAACACGGAAGTGCTACGTGCCGGCTATGTTTATCTTGAACCGGGAAAGGAATGCGGGGAACATTCCACGGGAAAACATGAAGAGATGCTGATAGTGCTTGAAGGTGAAGGCAAGGTTATCGCGGAAAATGAGATGCACGAGGTAGGAAAAGATTCCGTGGTTTATATCCCGCCTTACACTCCCCACAATTTAAGGGCCAGCAACGGGCCGCTGAGATACATCTATGTTGTCGCTCCGGCCTTTTTCGATACGGAAAGGATTGACTGGATCGGGGTGTATAATCGGCTGGTCGCAAAAAGAATGCAGGGGATGCGTGCTGACAGGACAGAGGATCAGTGGAAGGATCTGGCGGAGTATTACGATGAATGGTGCAGATTGACGAATTATCCCGGGAAGATACTGGACCGCGTCCTGTCATTCCTGGATAGAGATTTCAGGATTCTGGAAATCGGACCCGGAACAGGGGCATTCACCATCCCTGTTGCTGAGCATGTAAAAGAGGTCGTGGCACTGGAGCCATCCGGAGCCATGATAAATGTGCTTGAAAGGAAGATAAATGAGAAAGGTATCGACAACATCAGAATAATCAAATCCGGACTGGAAGAGGCCGAGTCGGAAAAAATCGGCAAGTTCGATATTGTACTGGCGGCATACAGCCTCGGAGTCAGGGATTTCAGGACCGCAATCGAAAAAATGAACTCGTTTTCCGGGAAATACTGCATAATAATCGACGGGGATAGAACCATGAACGATGGGGTCAGGACCGCCGAGAGGATATTGAGAGAAAAGCTCGGAATGGAAAGAAGGCCATATCTGCCCTATTTGTTCAAGGCAGATGCCCTGCGTCAGATGGGAATTCATGCGAATATCGAAATCGTGGACAGTAGAGCGGATGTTCCATGGGGGCTGTATATAAGAGACAGGAAAAACAGATACAGGGCCAGATGGAGGGGTGGGATTGAGGATGAGCTTCGGACGGATCTCAAAGACCGGGGTTTGCTTGTGAAAAGAGATGGGAAAACCTACATCATAAGCGACGGATGTCATGCAATGCTCTGGTGGAAAAGTCAGAAGGAATGAAGGTAGATCGGAATCACTCATAGCCAGGCGGTGTCTCGTTCTCATTCCAGTAATAGTATGGGCTCACAGCCTTCTGGGATGAGCTGATGTCTTTCGATACACCCGCCTGGTATGAACCGTACTTCTCCTTTATTTGCTCCTCCACGGTCTTGCTCCTGATTATTCCCTCTTTCACATGCTTAGCCTCTATAAATTCCGAGCCCTCCATCACTGCTATGTCTCCCGCGCTCCTCACCACCCCGCCCATTTCTCTGAGCCTCAGTGTGAGGGATTTCTTCGCTCCGTCAATCTCCTTGGCCCTTTTTCTGGCCTCCTTTATTATCTCATCCACGGCCTCCTTCGTTGCATGGGGTATCCTTCTGTCCTTCACGATCTCCTGTGCCACGAACTGAGCGATCTTCTCCCTGTTCTCCTCGTTGTCCTCCATATATGTGTTCACGAATATCTCATACCCCGAGCCTATTATCCTGGATCTGAGCGGAGAGAGAACGTTCGGAAGGTCCTGGATGTTGCATGCTCCGACAAATATGAAATCACAGGGCACATTATTGACCTTCACGCTGGCACCCGCACTCTGCGGGTTCCTTCCCACTATCGGGAATAACTTTTCCTGCATTGCCGTCAGTATGTATCTCTGCAGATGGCCCAGATGGGGAAGCTCGTCTATGAAGAGAACACCCTGATGTGCCTCATGGATTGCTCCTGTAACCACTCTCTCGTACGGTGGCGTACCAAGCTGGGGATGGCTGCCGTAAGGGTCGTGGCGAACATCTCCGAGAAGTTCGGTCTCACTGGCTCCCGTGGCGAGGACAAAGGGATTCCTGTCGAGGGGAACTATGACCTTATAGGGCCTTGAGAGACGAATTTCCCTGCGCTTTTTCAGGGCGTTCTCATCAAGCATCCTTATCTTCTCTCCGGCATTCTCGTAAACTATGACCTTTTCGCCATCCGGGGAAGGTATCGTCCGCTCCACCCTTTTGGGTGTCGGAACGAGCTGGCTCATGGTGACTTCCACTATTCCGCTGAGCATGTCCCCGAAGGGATTGTCGCCGTACTTCTGAATCCCGGCAACTTTTGGTTTCCCGCACCTGGGACATATCCTCTCCTGAGGAGGAGAATATTCTCCGCAGTGGGAACATCTGTATCCGAGCTCATCCGCCACATCCGTCGGAACCTTCATCGGATCGAGAATATCACCCTGAACCTCCTCCATCATTCTCTTCTCCCTCATGACATCCTCGGCCTTCTTTATTTCCACGAACGGTTTTTCCGGATACTCCGGATTGTGCACCGCCCTTATCTCCTCTGTCGGCCGGGGAAGATGGAATGAGAGAGCCTGGGCAATCATGGACTTTCCGGTTCCGGGCGGTCCTACAAGGAGCAGATGTCTGTGCTGTTTCGCAGCTATCTTGGCAATCTCCACTGCCTTATCCTGGCCTATCACCCTCCTCAGCGGGTCGTTCGGAATGCTCACCTCTGCCGTTGTCTCGAACTCAAGCATAGTTCCATAGGAGCGCTCCAGAGATATAAAGGATTCTTTCGCGATTGTAGCTCGAACTGCGACAAAACTTATATGATGTGCCCCTATCTTGGGGAAAAATATAGAGGTGATAAATTGGCAAGAAATATTGTCGTTTCACAGCTCAATGAGAGGCCCATCGAAAAGCAGCCTGCGGAAATGGTGGAAAGAAAGGGAATAGGTCATCCTGATTCCGTGGCTGATGGTATTGCTGAAAATATGAGCAGGGCGCTCTCAAGGATGTACAGGGAGCGTTATGACAGGATACTCCATCACAACACCGACGAAACGCAGATAGTGGGCGGGCAGTCACAGCCGAAGTTCGGCGGAGGGAGTGTCCTCGAACCCATATACATACTGCTGGTGGGAAGGGCGGTCACGAATGTCAACGGTGAAAGATTGCCTTACAGATCAACCGCTTTGAAATCCGCATATGCCTATCTCAAAGAGAATTTCAGGCATCTCGATGTGGACGAGGACATAACGATGGACTGCAAGATAGGGCAGGGCTCGGTTGACCTCAGGGGAGTTTATGACACACAAAGACATCTCGCAAACGACACCTCCTTCGGTGTGGGATATGCACCTTTCAGTGAGACCGAGAGACTGGTCCTCGAGACCGAGAGATACATCAACGGAAAACTGAAGCATGAGATGCCTGCACTGGGAGAGGATGTCAAGGTGATGGGCGCCAGAATAGGCGAGAAAATAAAGCTCACCGTGGCCGTCGCAATGGTGGACAGGCATGTTAACGATCCCGACGAGTACAAGAACATAAAGGAAGAGCTTTACAACAGGCTAATGGATTACGGTACGAAGTTCACGGAAAGAGATTTCGAGATATGCATAAACACGGCCGATGATTATGAAAAAGGGATATACTATCTCACCGTAACGGGTCTGAGCATGGAGAACGGGGACGACGGTTCGGTCGGCAGGGGAAACAGGGTCAACGGACTTATAACTCCGTACAGACCGATGTCAATGGAGGCCGCTGCCGGAAAGAACCCGGTGACGCATGTCGGCAAGCTCTACAACCTGCTTTCAATGAAGATTGCGGAGGATATCGTAAAGGTTGCGGGCGGAGACGTCATTGAGGCAAGGGTGCGTCTGCTGTCCCAGATAGGAACGCCCATAGACGAACCTCTCCTTGCCAGCACGGAGTTGATAATGGCCGAAGGAGTCCCGCTGGAAAAGGTGAAGAGCGAGGCGGAGGGAATAGTTGACAACTGGCTATCCCGCATCTCCGAGCTCACGGACATGATAGTCAAAGGAGAAATCGCAGTCTTCTAACACCATTTATCTTTTTTTAACAGGAATCTCCTTGGAGCGAAGAAGTAAAATACAGAGTGCTATTGATGAGCATGAAGGTTCTGTACGGGACTTCCTCACCCAAACTCGGAGTCGGAGTGGCAGATGCCCTCAACACGAATGCTTTTGCGATCGAGCACAGGGTATTTCCGGATGGAGAGCAGTATGTGAGAATACCTACAGATATCAAAGGAGAAGATGTGATATTCATCCAGTCCACCAGTTCGGATTCAGCCATTCTAGAGACATTCTTCGTTCTGGATGCTCTTCAGGAGAACGGTGCGGGAAGAATAACGGTTGTAATCCCGTATTTCGGATACGGAAGGCAGGATAAGGTTTTCATTGAAGGGGAAGCGGTGAGCGCAAGGACGATTATTAGGGTGCTGAGCAATCTTTCGGACTCGCTCATAACCGTGGATATCCACGCACCCCATGTCTTCGAGTGGTATGGGGACAACAGCATGAACATCATCCCGTACAGGTCCATAGCGGATAAGCTCAGCGAGATGGGCATAGATTTCGTTCTTTCGCCTGATAAGGGAGCACTCCACCGCGTCAAGTCAGTGGCGGATATCATGGACATTCCTTTCGACCACCTCGACAAGACCCGTCTTTCGGGAACGGATGTTGAGATGGTGGAGAAAAGCCTGGATGTGAGCGGAAAAAGGGTTGCAATCGTGGACGACATAATATCAACGGGAGGTACCATAGCGAGGGCATCTGAGATGCTCAAGAAATCCGGTGCGAAGGATGTCTATGCTGTCTGCACCCACGGTCTGTTTATCGGGCCGGCCATAGAGAGGCTGAAAAAAGCAACGGATGGCTTCATGTCAACGGACACCATAGAGTCGGAGTACAGTAAAATCAGCGTGGCGGAAGAGATTGCGAGAACGCTCAGAGAGAAGATGCTTTGAATCGATTGCTACCCCATACATCTTTGTTGCGGTTGAGTCTTTAATTTTCTATTTTCTACTCTTGTGTTTCAGGAAAATTATGTTGAATATATTCTCTGAATATTTTTCTGAATTTATGCCAGTTTTCTGGGTTATCAAACCATGTTCTATGCAGTTTATTTTATGCTACAATAACAGGTTTCCAGGTCTCGAATAGTGCTTCATCTTTTCGATCGTAAATAGTCTCACATATATTCCAAGAAATAAATGCATATGTTTCATATCTAATTAGTTCATCCTCATTTTTAAACGATTCTTTATAATTTTTTGTATACTTCGGATTTCTAAATTTTGGATATTGTACCCCCAACTTTAGGAGCTCAAGGTATAGATCATCTAAATCAGCATATATTTTTTCTCTTTTTGAATAGTAATATGTATATAACGAGAGTATTAACGCGAAACCTGAAAACGCCCCTATTATAATGTTTATTAATGTATTTTCATCCATTAGCTCGCCCCCTATATCAATTCTACAGTAGAAGGTATGCTATTAATGAATGAATTTAATAGAGAATCATTTTCGTCTCGGCCATATACTTCTTTATAAATCTGGATGATAATCTTTTTAATAGACTTTCCTGGTATCTTACCATCATTCTATTCTGGCAATATCATTAATAACATCTCTGTAGGCGCGCCACCACCTATGGGTGGTAAAATGTATCTTAAATTTTTCATTATTTTTGCACCGTGTCTCTTGTAAAACGCAACTCTTTTTTTTCTTTGTTCTTTGTTATCTCCATACTCGGGATTTTCTACCTCGAGTATTAGATATCTATCTTTTACTTTTAGGATATCAAAAATATTTTCTAGGAACTTCGTACCTATGCCTTTATTTCTATAATTTTTCTTAACGGCCATATAATCAAATAGGATAAATTCTGTATTTTTTAAAGGCCAAAACAAAGCCATAAAAACAACTTCGTTCTCCAGACGCCCTATAAATAGCCTGTAGTAGCCACTTTCTATCCTCGTTTTTATAGTAGCGATGCTGTGTCTTTCATTCGGGGGGAATGACTCGATGTATATCTTAATCGCGTCTTCAAAGTCTTTATGGTTCGTATCATTGTTTTCATAAAACTTCACCATAAATCACCCTCCTTAATGTTTGTCACATTTATAGAATTAAAGAATATTCTATTCATATCTTCTTGTTTTTCACTTCGATTTGAAGGCGTGTTTGAATTATTTTGCATATTCATCATTTGCTTATTCATATTTATTTCTCCTTTTTCTAGGCTTTGTTGTTATGAGATTTTCTGGAGCTTTTATGTTCCCAATGTTGGGTGTTTATATGCCACATATCCCTCTTTGGTTTTTAAATTTTTGTACTTTCCTATGATTGTTAACAAAAACATCTTGCCTTTAGTTATTTTTTTCATTCATACTCTCAATCACTTCTTCAGTAAAAACCCTCATGTTTCTCCTTATCGGCACCCATTCGAAATACGGGTTCTCAGCCCTTACTTTATCGGTAATCTCCTTCGGGTCATGGAACTGCATGAGCTCTTTTTCGGGTAATTCGATTTCAGGCGGAAATATCTTGTCCGTGGTCAGGACCGCGATGAAATCTATCCCGGATTTTTCTGCGGCAACGGAGAGCGCGTACGTTCCGACCTTGTTTATGAGCATGTCTCTGTATATCGCATCCGCCCCCACAAGAACAGCATCCACTTCGCCTTTCGCAGCCATGGATATTCCATAGGCATCGGTGACAACCCTCACATCTTTTCCTTTTTTTGCAAGTCTTTCTGCCATTGCGGTGCCTTCAAGCATGGGTCTGCTCTCCATGACATAAATTTCCCCATCAAAGTAGGAGAGCGCAGATTCCACCGCAGAGCTTGAGCTTATGGTGAGCGCCCTTCTCATCCCCTTTTCTTTCAGATATTCCCCGGCCTTCTTTCCGGCATCCTCGTTTTTCTTTTTCATCTCCTCCATAAATTCCCGTACATTCCCCCCGCTCATGAATCTGTTTATGCAGTTGAAAAGGAGCGCCATTGGTCTGTGGGCGGAGAGAATCTCTATCAGCATACTTTTCAGCTCTTCACGGGAAACTCCGGAGGAGAGTGCATTTTCTATGAGCTCACATGTCTCAATGGTTATTCTCATGGAGCCTGAGCTATTGTCGGTTTTTATGCTCTGGAAAAGTTCATACAATGGGGCTTTCACAAAAGGAGAGATACAGACGGAGATTAAAATTCTTTCCCAAGATGAGAGAAATAATAAAATCATAAAAGGTTTTATTTATGTGTGCCTTTCCAGACTCAGATTATCCAGCATCCCAGTATCACGCCGGCGGCTATGAGAAGACCTGCCCTGACAATCTTATCCAGTTCTTTTCTCAGTATTCCTGCAAGCATGAGAAATCCGGCTATGAAGAACAGTCCGAGATCCGTTAGAATGTTGCCCACAGCATTCAATGTGACGCCGAAGGCTTGGTCATCTGCTATTTTTCTCGAATCGTCCGGTGGATTGCTGCCATAATTGGTCGTCAGAGGGGCCACATGCACCAGTATCATACCCAGTAGTATCAGTATGACCCCCATCACGACAAGATTGGTAAGGGTACTGGGCTTTACCATCCCTTCGAAGGCGCTCCTTCTTGGTTGGGGGGGATAAGGGTGCACATAGGGGGCATAGTGTCCCTGAGGCGGCTGCTGCGCCGGAGCTTGAGGCTGTGCCGGAGCTTGAGGCTGATTCCATTGCTGCTGATTCTCCTGAGGATTCGTTTCCATGATCTCACCGCCTGACTTATGTCCTCTATTGTATATAAGATTTTCCTACGAACTCCGCAAAACATTTTTTATACATGAAGCATGGCCTTCTGTGATACATATGCATGTGGAAAACGGAGATTATGTAGAGGTCAACTACACCGGAAGGCTCGAGGACGGGACGATATTCGATTCTTCCGTGGAGGATGTGGCCAGAAAGGCGGGGACATACGATTCCGGAAGGAAATACGAGCCCCTTGGCTTCACCGTAGGGGAAGGTATGCTGATAGACGGCTTTGAAAAAGGTGTTCTGGGAATGGAAATCGGGGAGAAGAAGGAGATAAGGATTCCTCCGGAAAAGGCCTACGGTACGGAGGGAAAACATCCGCTCGCAGGAAAAACCCTGATTTTTGAGATAGAGGTCACGAAAATAGTAAAAAAATGATGGCCATGGAGGAAGAACTCAGGAGATTTGCGAGATATCCCTTCACAGAAGGGGCGAAAAAATACATCTCCGAACGGAAGATATCGATAGGCGAAGTAATCTCATACGATATCACGGATAATGGCGCCATTCAGGACGCATGGAATCGGGTTTACGGCGCATTTGTCGGAAAGATAGTCTTTCTGCCGGTTGTGGAGGACGAGGTGTGGAAACATGTGGAAAGGCATCTCTCGTCAGGAGAGATGGACCCGTCGGAAGTGCTGGAAGCCTCGGATAGAACGGCCGGAAAATACGCCGGTAGCGATGAGATAGACGTACCCCACACTGAAGAAGGGATCAGAGCAAGGATAATATCTTACCCGCTTGCCAGAATAATGGTCTCTTGTATCTCAGAACCAAGATTTCTGAGGAGATATGCCCTAAAAGAGGCCGAACTGTGCAGAAGGACCCTTGAAATGGAGTGGGATTCCGGCACGGCCCCCGAATTCTTTGTGGAACTGGGGGAAGAGATGGGGCTAAAGATAGAAATCGACGATGAAAGGGCGGCGATGGATGCCATAAGCTATGTTAAGAACACGGCACAGATGAAGGACATGAGGAAGAAATTACTGTTTCAGGATGTCCGGAACGGGATGGTGTATTTCGAAAGGAAAAAAGGCGATGAGGGCAGGGAATACATGGATGTTATATTCCGGTCCTTCCAGCAGGCACTTCAGGAGAGGATTGATTCCGAGCTTCCCCTGAGGGTACCGGGGGAACTCTGTCGAAAACTCGAGCCGCTCATCAAGGTCCTGAAATTCATAATAAACAACTACTACGAAAACTACCATCTCGAGAACCTTGGAGAGGTTGAGACGGAGAAGTTCCCGCCCTGCATGAAAAAGCTGTTCTCAATGGCGAAGAGCGGTATGAACCTGCCCCACAGCGGAAGATTCGCGCTCACGGCCTTCCTCCACAGGGTCGGGATGTCGGTGGATGACATAGTCAAAGCCTTCGCCGCATCGCCGGATTTCAACGAATCCATAACGAGATATCAGGTGAGACACATAGCCGGAGAGATTTCAGGGGTGGAATACATGCCCCAAAAATGCAGTGTAATGGTCTCCGAGGGGCTATGTCACAAGCCGGATACGCTCTGCAAAAAGGAATGGATGACACACCCTCTGATATACTACAGGGTGAAAAAGGAGGGAAAAAAACATGGTAAAACTGGAAAAAATAGACATATATGAGGTTGAGGTCCAAAGAAAGTCCTTGTTCAGGATAGCAACAGGTACGTCTTCCACCGTGAGAAACACTGTGATAATAATAAAAAGCCGAGATAATGAGGGGTGGGGTGCGGGAGCACCTACCCGCGTTACCGGTGAGACACTGGAAGGAATAAGCGAAGCCCTTCATCTAATAAAGCGGGAAATTGAGGGAAAGGAATTCGAAACCCCGGAGGATGCCATAAATAGGGCTGAAAACCTCATCGGAAAGCATCCCTCTGCCATGGCTGCATTCGACATAGCTGTTTACGACCTTTTCTCCAGAGAAGCCGGCCTGCCCCTTTACCTCTATCTCTCGGAAAGGCATGGAACGAAACCCAGAGAGAGGATAATGACGGACATGACCCTGGGAATAGAAAGCATTGAAAAAACCGTGGAAGAGGCGCTCCGCTCGAAAAAGGCCGGATTTCGGGCATTGAAGGTCAAGATAGGGCTGGACTTCGAGGAGGACATGGAAAGGATAGAGGCCGTGAGAGATGCCGCCGGAAAGGATATTATGCTATGGGCTGATGCGAACCAGGGATATTCCGTGGATAACGCGATTGAAGCATCCGACATACTTCATGATAACGAGTATCTTTTCTTTGAGCAGCCGGTGAAATGGGACGATTTCGAAGGGTTGAAAAAGGTCGGTGAAAAATCGAAAATCCCGGTATTTGCCGATGAGTCCGCAAAAAGCATCGAGTTTGTGGAGAGAATCGCAGAAAATCACATTGCGGACGGGATAAACATAAAGCTCATGAAGTTCGGGGGAATTCGGAGAGCGGTCGAGGTGAGAAACATCGCAAAAAGATATGGTCTGAAGCTCATGATTGGCTGCATGGGAGAAACCTCTCTCACGGTTGCCGCGGCACTGCATCTCGCCATGGCATTTCCCGAGATAGAATACGCAGATCTTGATTCGCAGTTCATGCTGAAAGAAGACCTCGCAGAGGGAATACTGTTCGAAAACGGATTTTTATCGATAAAAGGTAGTGGGTTAGGTGTGGAGATAAAAAAGAAAACTCTGAAAACTATGGGTTGAAAACAAAATCGGTAGTTTAATAAGTCAATCCGAAATCTGTGGCCGTGGACGGCTATATCCTGGCGCTCCTCATAATCGTCGCATTCGTGGTCATTGCCTATATCATGCAGAAAAAGGGCATTCTTGAGAGATACAGTATGGAGCTCTACGGTCCTTTTATAATGTGGAAAACGAAAAAGGGCAGGGAACTGATAGACCGAACGGCAAGGAAAAGGGAGCGCTTCTGGGAGAGATACGCGGACATCTCTCTGGCGGTAATATTCTTCTTCATGTTTTTCGGTACCCTGCTCCTGATATGGGTGGCCACAATGGTCAGCAAAATTCCGGCATCGAAGGCCCCGAGTCCTCAGATGATGCTGGGCATACCCGGGATAAACCCGATAATACCAATATGGTACGGCATACTCGGTCTTGCTGTCGCCATAGTTTTCCATGAGTTCTCCCACGGAATACTCGCAAGGGTTGCAAAAGTGAGAATAAAATCCCTCGGCCTTCTGTTCTTCATATTCCCGGTGGGTGCGTTCGTAGAGCCGGATGAGGAAGAGGTCAACAGACTTCCGAAAAAAAAGAGGATGAGAATGTATGCTGTCGGACCGAGCGCCAACATATTTCTGGCAATCGTTTTCGCCCTGCTTTTCATAGGAATGGTTGGTCAGGCCCGGCCGATACGTGACGGAGTTATCGTATACGGCACATATGAAAACACACCTGCATCCGATGTTCTGGACGCTGGAATGGAAATAACGGAGATCAACGGAACCGCCATATCCTCTCCCGCAGACCTCAACAATGCACCCCTTCCGCCCGCACCAGAGAAGGTAGAGATAAGGATAACAGACGGTAGAACCGAAAGAAACTTGGAAATCACCTCTGGTCTGATAATTGTCGGCATAACGGAGGGCTATGCCGCATACGAATCGGGCATCGAAAAGGGAATGCTCATCTCCTCTCTAAACGATACGACCATACACAATTACAGCGATTTCACCTATGCTCTGTCTTTAATAAAGCCGGGACAGGAAGTCAATATAACTCTTTACGAAAGAAATGGCGGAGAATATGTGCCTGCGAACATAAGCACCATAAGATTCACGGCGGATGACAAGTATTCCTACTACGAGCGGTACTTTCCCCATGAAAACCGCGATGAGTACAGAGGAAAGGCAATCATGGGTGTTGCGGTCTCTACCTTTGGGATATACGCCATAGATGCGGAGGACATACCGAGGACTCTCGCACATCCTTTCTGGGGTGTGCGCAGCATGGACGACTTCGTTTCGAGCTCTCTGAGGTACCTTTCGCTTCCTGTTACCGGTGTGATGGGCATGGCAGAGAAAACAGGACATCTTTACTCCTACGGGGTCCTGGATTTCTTGGGTCCGTCCGGCTTCTGGATACTCGCAAACATCCTTTACTGGATATTCTGGCTCAACCTCATGGTCGGGATAACCAACGCACTGCCGGCAATTCCTCTGGACGGAGGGTTCATCTTCAAGGATGCCGTGAAATGGCTCCTCGAAAAGCTCAGGAGGAATATGGACAAGGAGAAACTGGAGAAGATATCCGCCAGGATAAGCACCACAACGGCCTTCTTCATACTCTTCCTGATACTGTGGCAGATAATAGGGCCGAGATTGTCGCTTATATGAGGCGCTTACCGAGGTAAAACTTTAATAATCGAAGATTAATGGTGGAGTGTGATAACATGGACAGACTGAAACCACTGACAGTACTGAATCAAGCCATGAACAGCCCGGTTATAGTCGAACTCAGAGGAGGTAAGGAGTACCACGGAATCCTGGACGGTTACGACCCGCACATGAACGTCGTGCTCAAGAATGCGGAATATATAGACAAGGATACCGTAAAGAGGTTCGATAAGATTATACTCAGAGGAGATAATGTTATATACATCTCACCGTAAGGGGGAAGAATATGTCAAAAGGCACACCTTCAATGGGCAAAAGAAGCGGTAAGAAGACACATATAAGGTGCAGAAGATGCGGCAGGCACTCCTACCACGTCCGTCACAAAGTGTGCGCTCACTGCGGATACGGGAGAAGCTCGAAGATGAGGAGCTATAACTGGGCCAAGGTGCATTGATTTGCCATTCGGAGAAGCCTGCGGTGTTGTGGGAATCTACTCCCATAAGCAGGTTTCTTACGATATCTTCACGGCATTGAGGGTTCTCCAGCACAGGGGGCAGGAGAGCGCAGGAATTTCCGTTTTCAACGATGGAATCCACACGTATAAGGACATGGGTCTTGTAACGGATGTTTTCAAACCCAAAACCCTTGAAAAGATGAGGGGAAACATCGGAATAGGACATGTTCGGTACTCCACGGAAGGGGCATCCGTACAGAAAAACGCACAGCCGATAGAGATAAGCACGACAATAGGTCAGCTCGCCCTGGGACATAACGGAGAACTGGTCAATGCGAACGAACTGAGGGAAAAATACAAGGAGAAGGGATGGGCCTTCTTTTCAAACACGGACTCCGAGATAATAATCCGCGTACTGGCCAAGGAACTGCATGAAGGCAGAGACCCGGTATCTGCCATAAAAAACACGATGTATGAGATATCCGGTTCATATTCCCTTGTACTTCTCATAAACAACAGGCTGTTTGGTATAAGGGACCCGCTCGGGATCAAACCCCTTGCAATAGGAAAAAAGAGCGGAAAGTACATAATAGCCTCCGAAAGCGTTGTTTTCGACGCCCTTGATGTCGATATGGTAAGAGATGTTAGCCCGGGTGAGATAGTGGAGATAGGAGAAAACGGCATAAATTCTTACAGAGTTCCGACACCGGAGCATACCGCGCACTGCTTCTTCGAATGGGTTTATTTTGCAAGGTCCGATTCTGTTATGGACGGAGTTCTCGCATATGACGTGAGAAAAAAGATAGGGAACATCCTTTCCAGAGAACATCCTGTGGAGGCTGACCTCGTTGTGCCGGTACCGGATTCGGGCCGCTCCTATGCCATAGGATACTGTGAGGCCTCTGGAATAAAGTACGGTGAAGGGCTCATCAAGAACAGATATGTGGAGAGGACGTTCATAATGCCCGAGCAGGTCATGAGGGAATACAATGTCTCCGTGAAACTCAATCCCGTAAAATCCATGGTGGAGGGTAAGAGAATCGTTCTGGTTGATGATTCCATAGTCCGCGGAACGACCATGGGAAAGATCGTTTCCATACTTCGAAAGGCCGGGGCAAAGCAGGTGCATGTGAGAATAGGATGTCCCATGATAATAGCACCCTGTTATCTCGGAATAGACATGAAGACAAGAGGACAGCTCATAGCCTCCAACAAATCGGTGGAAGGCATCAGAGAGACCATAGGCGCCGATTCCCTGGGGTATCTGAGCATCGACGGATTGATAGAGGCCATGGGAAAGGACAGGAAAGACCTGTGTCTGGGATGCATCACCGGAGAATATCCGGTTAAAATAAGGGGTGAGAAGATGAGGGGTCAGGAGAGCCTGGACAGATATCTCGTGTAAGATAAGCCTCATATACCTGTTCGTATAGTCGGAAAAACAGTTGGCAGAGCAGTATCGCAGAAAGCAGGCGTGATCTAGTTGGTTAGGATTAGGGCCTTCCAAGCCCTCTGCCCGGGTTCGAATCCCGGCGCCTGCACTCGCTCACTTCGTTCGCTCGTGCAGACAATCCCAAAAGTGCGAAGGCGTTACTTCGCACCCACGCACTCATATCCTCATGAGTGCTGCTCGCAAAATGCTTTGCATTTTGCTCGTCCCGGCGCCTGCGTATAGGATATATCTGCAAAATGCCACTATGGCTTAGCGGCGGGCCCTTTCTTTGCTGCTCGCTCCGCTGGCTCGCCCTCCAAAGAAAGCCACCGGTGGTAAAGAAAATCGGGCTCACCTGCTCGCCCGCAATTTTCTTGTATTCGCCCACCATCTCGCACCATTAACATGCCACTGTGGCTTAGCGGTATCCGCACTCCTATCCTCAGGAGCGCTCTACCCTAAGCCTTCAACATGCCACTGTGGCTTAGCGGTATCCGCACTCCTATCCTCAGGAGCGCTCTACCCTAAGCCTTCAACATGCCACTGTGGCTTAGCGGTATAGCGACGCCTTGGTAAGGCGTAGGTCGGGGGTTCGATTCCCCCCAGTGGCTCTCAATAAGCGGAGCGTCCGGGGCATTTCCGAGGTGCGCTTTGCCCGAAGGGGTTAAAGGGCACTTCTTGATTCCGCCAGTGGCTCTCAATAAACCGACCAGACATATGCAATCTGGGCCCGTGGTCTAGTGGTTATGACGTCCGCCTCACACGCGGGAGGTCGCCGGTTCAAATCCGGCCGGGCCCATCCCAAAAACTAAAAACATCCACTTTTTCCCTGTTCTGTGAAAGGATATGCCATATGGCTTTCCGGAGAGCATCCAACCCTTCCTTACGCCGAGCTGAAAGGTGCTGTTGAAGCCGAAGGAGCGGATATTCTGGGGACTTTCGAGAGGATAGCGGTTGTTGCCGGGAAAAATGCGGATATGGTGTTCCCGAGAATGGGCTATGCAAGGCGCTCCTCACTTCTCATATCTCATGGGGATTTCGAGACCGTGAAAAGAGGGATCGAGGATGCGGATTTGCCGGAGGGAAGCTTTGCCGTGAGAGCGTACAGGTACTGTGATTTCCCGGGAAAAAGAAGGGATGTGGAGCGCAAAATGGGAGAGATAATATCCAAGCAGAGAAATATAGACCTAGAAAATCCTGAGCATGTCCTGGAAATATATCTCGGAAATGAGATTTTCGCAGGTTTGAAGATCGAGGATAAAAGAAAACTTGCTGAGAGAGAGCCGCAGAAAAGACCTTTTTTCTCTCCTGTGACCCTCGGTCCGAAGATGGCCCGGGCTCTCATCAACCTTACGAGGGCGAAAAGGGGGAAAAGAATTCTAGACCCTTTCTGCGGGACCGGGGGAATTCTGGTGGAGGCCGGGCTGATCGGAATCACACCTGTTGGAGCGGATTTCGATGTTGAAATGCTCGAAAGAACCGGGGCAAATATGCGATTTTACGGGGTCAACGCTGAGTTATACGGAATGGATGTAGGGGGGATAGTCTCTATAAAAGGCATACATGCGGTGGCCACGGATCCTCCCTACGGAAGGTCCTCGAAAACAGGCGGTGAACCGATAGAGAAAATATATGAAAGAGCATTCAGGGCAATGGCCGAGATGCTTGATGTTGGGAAATATGTCTCCATAATACTTACGGATACAAGGCAATGTAAGATGGCCATGGGCTTCGAACTTGTTGAACGCCATCCTGTCAGGGTTCATCGCTCACTCACGAGGAACTTCTGCCTCTTGCGGAGGTATGATGATGTTGAAGTTTAGGAACTTCGAACCCCCGCTCCTCACGGACATGAGAACACCTACCGTATAGTTTCCCGAGCTCACATTCTGAGGAATATCCACGGCGAGAGTCAGATTCCTGTACTCTCCGGGAGACATCCTGAAGCTGAAACTGCTTGATGCATTGGAGCTGTTGTATTCGAAGAAGTACGCGCTCCACCCCGGCGGATAATCGGGAATCATAAGTGTTATGTCCTCTTTTGCAGTCCCGTTGTTCTTCACGGTGAAATTGAAATACACGCTTGAGTCGGGATATCCGACCGTGTTATTGCTCTCTCCCGGGAATATATATGCATCCACATCATGGATCTGTTCCATCTCCTGTATGGGTATGGGTACGAAACAGATTATTAGGAGTACTATCCCGAGAACGCCCAGGACTTTTCTGTCCGGTTTAAGTTTCGACACGTCATTGAGAGGGGGGACATGGTTCAGGCCAAGGAATATTATCAGGAATCCGAAGATAAGCCATCCGGGATATAACAACCCCAGACCCAGAAGCAGGAAGACCGAGGCGTAGCTTACATATTTCGCCCGGTCTCCGAAGAGAGCCCTTACTATATGTCCTCCGTCGAGCTGTCCTGCCGGCAGTAGATTTATGGCGGTGACTAGAAAACCGACCCAGCCCGCAAAGGCGGTTGGATGCATAACGCCATCGAAGGGAATGAACGCTGAAATCATTCTGTAAATTATAGGGAGTTCTATTATGAGTACATTACCTCCGGCAGTTGCGGAGATTGGCTGTGGATTCATGTTGCCGAGCATTATGCCAACGATGGATACTGGTATCGCGACCAGAAAACCCGCTATGGGTCCCGCTATTCCTATATCCAAGAGAGACTTTTTGTCCGGTATGGGTTCCCTTATGCTTATGAAGGCGCCCATTGTGCCCAGAGGCGGCATAAATGGTATGAAGAAGGGCAGAGAAGCACTGACATTCCTTCTCTTTGCCATTAAATAATGCCCCATCTCATGTACTCCAAGAATGGTCAGAAGCGGTATCGAAAAGAACAGCTCTCCGTAAATGAAGTTTTCAAAGGTGAATATGCTGTTCGAGCCGACATATCCCGCCCACTGGAACATTCCGGCTATGGCCGTGGTTAATAGAGTTATAGTGAACATCAACAGGTTCAGTTTCTTACCTCTGAATTTCTGGCGAGGGTATCTTTTCACGAAGATTATGTACTCGCCCTTCCTTTCCTTCAATATCGGAATGTACCCCGCATCCCTCATCTTAATTCTCAGGCGGTCGAAGTTGTTTTCGAGTTCGTTCTCGTCTATTTCACAGAAGAAACCTATGGCATCGTAATTCACAGATACGCGATAGATAGGGAAATAGAACGAAATCATCGATTTCAGCCTTTCGATCTCAGCATCCGAGGGGTATGAGAGCATACCGTTGAACATCACTTCCCCATCCTACGTGCCTTTATAATCCTTCCTGTTAGAAATCCATATGGCGGCATCATAGAGGTCGCTCGCGATATAATCGGCCGAACTGCCTCCCTTTTCTTCGGATATGCGTACTGTTATCATACCGAGATTTCCGGCACCTTCCACATCTCTTCTCTCGGAATCGCCCAAATAATAGGCTGTCTCGGGATTTTCCGCTTTTTTCATTGCAAGCTCGAATATTTTGGGGTTCGGTTTTCCTACCCCCGCCTCCTCGGAAGAAGTTATCTAATCGAATAATCCGTATATTTCGAGGGCCCTCAGAACCCGCCTCAAATAATCGTCATCGGCATCCGATATGACACCGAGATGTTCGGAAATAGACCTCATCAGTTTCAGACCTTTCAGGGAATTCTTGGAAAGTCCGGTAAATCTCTCGTGAACGGACACATACAGTTCTTCAATCCATTCCCTGTCCTCTTCATTCATCGGAATGCCGTGTTTTTCCAGCAGAATCTTCGTCCCGGCGGCAATCAGGTCCCTTATCGGTATGTAATCGAGACCCCTTGTCTCCAGGTATGGCCTTCTGTATTCCTCGATTTCCCACCATATTTCCCCGGGAGGTTCCGGAAGACCGAACCTTCGCTTTACCTCCCTGGCCATCTGGAGAAGCGCCGCTTGCTCGGTCTCCGGATCGGTTATCGTACCTACGAGGTCCAGAAATATCACTTTTTTCGTTTTACCAGCTCACCCAGCTCTTCCATATAGTCCTTGAGGTCCGGATTTTCGTTTATCTTCAGCAGGGCAAGGAGAAGGAATGTGTTTATGAAGGTCCTGTTGTCCATGTTTATGTTCTTCTTCTCTATCTTCTTCCACTCTTCGGCAGTTGCCTTGTCGAGCGCATCCAGAAAGCGGAAGAAATCCCTTGAGAAGATTCTCTCGTTGTCTATCCTGTATCCCATGGCTTTTATTGCGTTCATCGCTTCCTTGGCCGTACCTCTTTTGTAGTAGACTATGGAATTGTGCTCGTTCCTGTCGATCTCCGGGATTATTATATAGGTCTTGGCAACTCTTCCGTATAGTGCCTCCGGTATGTGATGCACCTTTCTCTCACCGACTATCTTTATAAGTCCGTACGCTTCGAGCTTTTTGATATGCCTGTAAACCGTGGACTGGTCCTTTCCCAGTATCTGGGATATCTGGGAGATGCTGAGGTCATTCACTCTCAGAAGGGAGAGTATCTTTCTTCTCGTGGATTCCGTGGCGATCTTTACGATTTCAGGGTCATTGAGCACCATTACGTCTTTCTTTTTCATGATAACCCATATGACATTTTAGTATTTCTACTTTTGCATTACCATACATAAATATGCGATTTTCCCATACACGCATTAAAATGCCATATGAGATTGGTTATGAACAATGCGTCCTTCTCTGCATAGAAAGACTTAAATAAAGTATCTGACAAATCCTTTCCGTGTTCCCATGAATGACAGAGAATTCATGATAATGGTTGAACAGGCCGAAAGGGCGCTCAGACATGTTGTTGAGGCGGAGAAAAACGACGACGTGAAACTCATAACCGACAGAGAATGCGAGGAGATTGCCCTGGCTTTCCATGAGGCGTGCAAGAGACTGGGGCTGTGTTCGGAACTGATAACTCTGCCCGGAAAAAGACCTCTGAAAGATGTGCCCAACTACCTGATCGAGAAGATAAACAATCCTGACATCTGTATAAATGCATTCAAGTCCAGTGCCGAGGAGACTCCTTTCAGGGTAAAGCTTATAGACATAGAGATAAAGAAGGGAGCGAAGGTGGCTCATGCACCCGGAATCACCAAGGACATGTTCATAGAGGGCGCTCTTCATGTGGATTACGGCGAGATGTGGGAAAATGCGAGAATGCTGATGGAAATTCTGGACAATGCCGAAACCCTCAGGGTGACCACAAGGAACGGGACAGACCTCGTCCTGAAGATAGGCGGCAGGAAGTTCCAGACGGACATAAAGATAAAGAGGAGGGAGATAGGCAATCTTCCGGCCGGAGAGATATGGTGCGCCCCCCATGAGGACGGTGCCGACGGTGTTGCCGTGATAGACGGGACCATAGGGGATCTGGGATTCGTCCCCTCACCTGTAAAGCTTCATATCTCCCGGGGAAAGGTGGTTAAGATAGAATGCGACGACGAGGATTTCAGAAAAAGACTGGAAGAACTCCTGAATGCCGATGAAATGGCTCCGGTAATAGGAGAACTCGGAATGGGTTTGAACCCGGGTGCGAAGCTGGTCGGCAACATGCTGGTGGATGAGAAGGCGGCCAGAACCATTCACATAGCGTTCGGGAACAATATGGACTTCCACGGCGGTAAAAACAACTCCTCCATGCACAGAGACTTTCTAATAAAGGAGCCGGATGTCGAGGTCATATATGCGGACGGCAAAAGAAAAACCATCATGAAAGACGGTATCATACTCAGTTAACCTTTTAAATACGATTTTCATTCACTTTCCGTGCCCAAGAAGCGCAAGAGCATTTACAAGAAAATAGTTGGGACATACAGGTCAGAGAATTCCAGGATTCCGGAAAATTTTGAGAGAGCGTCCTTCGAGAATGTACCGAGAGACCCTCTGGCGGAGGATTACATAAATGACTGCGCTCTTGCCCTGGGCATGGAGTATGTCATCGGGCGCAGGAACCTCGTGGATGGGGAGAAGAGCACGTTTTTCGTCATAAATGCCGGAGCGCCGCACCTCCCCCTAATGGCCTGTTTCCTGAAATCCCACGGCATAGAACCCTATTTCTACATAAGGGGGAGCGCCCCGTCCTGCACCACAAGTTTCATATATTTTTCCTCACCATTCAAAAAGATAGACCTTCCCGAGGAGCCGGGACTGGCTCAGCTGTTCGACGCCCACGCGGACTTCGATAAGGTATCCGCAATGCCTGCCGTAACGAAGCTCAAGAAGTTCGGGATAGGCAGGGCCGTAGTCCTGGTGGAGTACAACTACCGCCCCCTCAATCACACATACAGAAAGCATCCGGAATTCGGAAAGAGGGTTGCGAAGTACAGAAAAAAGAGGATAGAGACCGAGATAATAGAGATAGACCCGAGACCCAGAGAGAAGGATTTCCAGAGAATAATAGATATGCTTGAAGAGGACGAGGAGGTGTTGAAAAAACTGGCTTTCTGCCTTAAAACAGACAGGGAAAAGGCAATGGAAATAATAAAAAATGGGAAGAAAGCGTTTTTCGGATGATTATTTCCTTACCACCTTCTTCTTGACCACCTTCTTGACCACCTTCTTTGGCACCACAGGCGGCTTCTCTTCAGGTGCCCCGGTCTCCGGCGGCTTCTCACCTGCGGGTTTTACCTCTTTAATCAGGTGCTCCGGCACGGTCGGTGCGGCTGGCGCACCCTTGTCCGGCTCTTCCGTTTTGAGTTGCTCTGAGGGGGGTTTCGGTGTCATCGGCTGTCTGACCACCTTTTTGACCACTTTCTTGGGTACAACTGGAGGCTTCTTTTCCTCGGCAAGAGGCATCTTCACGCCTTCCTCGGCTTTCTCAGCCTCCCCTTCCTCCGGTGGTTTTTCGCCCTCTTCTGCCTCTGCCTTCTCTTCGCCGGTTTCTTCGGACAGTTTCTCACCTGCTTCCTCCTTTTCCTCTTCAAGGGATGGCAGTTCTATCTTGGATATGGCCGCTTTCTCTATCCCTTCCTCCGCTTTGAGCTTTCTCTTCGTTGGTCTGAGCGGGCTTCCGCAGACATGGCAGACTATGTCAGTCTTGCTGTTGAGAGCGCCGCATTCCGGACAGAGAATTCCGCCCTTCTTCTTGCGCTCTTCCTCTCTCTTGAGCCAATCCTCGAAGGTGACATAGGATTTCTGAGACTTCCACCACTGCTGGAATTTCTCTTCGGTGAAGTCCTTGCCCATCTGTTCTCTGGCCTGTCTTCTGAACTTTTCAACGAACTCCTCGTACTGCTTCCTCATCTGTGTTTCGTAGTCCACTATCTCCTTGCCGGTGACCAGGAACTTGGCGCCGCACTTCGGGCACTCCTTGGCATCAGCCGGAATCCAGGCACCGCAGGCACTGCACTCGACGGTCTCCTTGTCAAACACGGCACCGCAGTAGGGACACTTGTCCGAACCGGCCGGAATCATCTTTCCGCACTGTCCGCACTCAACGTACTTTCCGAGGGCGTACTTTCTCAGATACAGAATTGCGCCGACAACGATTCCGGCAGCAATGGCTGCGACTATGAGGATTATCATCCAGAATGGGAATTCAGTGACAGGTACCGGCCTCTGCAAGGAGAGATTTATGGGAGAGTAACTCGGAGTGAGCGCCGTTCCGTCGGGTTTCTCAGCGGTCACTACGACCTCATAATTGCCCGGGTTGGCGGGAAGGTTGATTTGAGCGCTGAACCTTCCGTCAGAGCCGGATGTAACCTGCTGGCTTGTGAGTGCCCCGGTCTCCACGTTCCGAATTCCTATGTTGAGCGTTATTCCAGAAACCGCGCCATTGTCCACGGAGTCTGTCGTCGAGCCAATGATGAAGATGCTGTTCTGTTCGTCGAGGTTTATCTCCTGCCCGTTCATCGGGCTGGTTATGGTTACTCTCAGCTGCATCTCTCTTATCTCCACAGTCCCGTTAACCAGATTGTTGGTTTCCGAGGATTCGTCCACGATATTTTCCGAATCTATCAGCACATAGATATTGGCGGTTCCTGCCGGAAGCGTGAACCTTGTGATATTGAACGTGCGATTTACCGGAACGCCGGCATCCAGCTGGTCAAGCAGTGTCCGGTCGTCTATCGTTATGTTCCCTAGGCAGTTGCTCCAATCTCCTTCTACATAAGGTCCTGAAAAGAAGGATATAGTGAAGTATTCCACTCCGGAATAGTCAAGGCTGCCGTTGATGTTGTTCTCTATTGTTATATTCACCTTGAAGTCTCTCGATTCGGATATCCCTGCCGTGGCGTTTATGATGTTTCCGTTCCTGAGGAATGTAATGTTAGTTATCGTAAGGTCAGGTCTCGGGAGGATGTGAACAGAGAGAGTTTCTGTGTTATCGGCGGTATTTCCTTCCGGAGGCGTGGTGCTCGCAACGATTCTTACATATATTGTATGGTATCCAACACCCGAGGCACGCCATGTTACGCTGGCTTTAGGCTGCCAGTTCGCAGGCGGATCGGTATATGAAACCGTATCTATGAGTATTCCACCGTTATCCGGATTTCCATCATAGAAATATATAGTGACGGTGCCAGTACAGCCTGTTCCGGTGTTTCTGATATCTGCAGATATTATAGCATCATGGTTATCCACAACCTCTGGCGTTCCATTATGCATAATATGTGCTGGATTCAGTATATTTATTGAGCTTATGGAGAATTCGGGTCTCGGACCCACGTATATGGTGGCCGTTGCCTGATTGTTCGATTCATTGGATTCGGATACAGCATCGGTCGAATCGACCTTTACTAATACGGTGTAATAATCTGATTTTGTTGCGGAAAAGACAATGGATACTGTCGTGCTCTCCCCGGCATTGAGACCGTCCACCGTCACATCATATGGAGCACTATTGATAAGGAACCTCACTGTGAACTGGTCGGTTATGTTTCTGTGTCCTATGTTGTAAACGGTGGCACTAATTGTTATGTCCTGATAAGTTAGAGGTGCGGCCGGCGTGTATGTGATGTCGGTGTCGCTTATTGCAAGGTCTATCGAGAGTTTGACATATATCGTGGATTCCATTTCATACCTGTTATTGTCGGTATAGGTCTCAGGCGGGTCTCCGGCGCTGTTTGAGAAACTGACGAGCGCATGGAATGCATGCTCGCCTTCGGGAGATACGGCAGTCCAGAGCATTGAGATCGGGATGGAACCTCCCGCTGACAGATTGGTCGTGACTGAAGCGTTGCCTATCCACTGCCCAGTGGTATCGTCATAGAAATCGACGGTAATCGTTCCGTTGGCGTATGTCTCGCCTATGTTGGTCACGGTTGCGGTTATCGTCACATTGTCATATTCCACCACCGCATCAGATGCGCTCATATCGGATATTATAAGGTCCGGCGTGGGAAGAACTGTTAGAATATATATGGCGGTGTTGTTGAGTTCATCGACCTCGGAAATGACCCCTTTCGAATCGACCACTACTTCGATTACATATGTCCCGGCCTTGCTCTCATTGAAATCAAAGTAAACATTTGCAGTCGCTCCAGGCAGCATCCCTCCTATTTCTTGTGTATTGCTCAGAGTCCCGTCGATATATATCGCAACCGTAAATGCCCCCACGCTCTCATTTCCGCTGTTATGCACGGTTGCATTTATCGTTATCTGCTGGTATGTGTACGGACTTGCTGGGGTAGCGATTATGTCCGTATCCGAGATTGAAAGGTCAACATACGGATTGACAAGGATATCCGCAGTATTTCCGTTGTTTCCCATGTTCATTTCAGGCGGATTTGAGCCCGCGGGTGTGAATGAGACCACTGCGTATATGGTATGGTATGTATTGGCAGGCCTCTTTGCATTCCATACTATATTAAGATAAAGCGAAGAGCCGGAAGACAGGTTCGCCGTTGTGATGTTCTGTCCGATGAACTGTCCTGTCGTGTTGTCGTAGAAATCTACGGTAATCGTTCCGTTGGCGTATGTCTCGCCTATGTTGGTCACGGTGGCGTTAATCGTTGTGTTGAAACCTTCTACAACAGGCGATGGGTCGAAGCTCAGGGAGTTTATTATGAGGTCCGGTGTCGGAAGAACGGTCAGATAGTAAAGGGCGGTGTTATTGGTCTCGAAGGTCTCGAGAATTCTGTCTCTCGAATCCACAAAGACCATAATCACATATTCGCCGGATGTGTTCACATAGGTAGATGCCTGTATTGTATACGCCTGTCCGGCACCCAGTCCGTAGACCGTTTCACCGTAAACCGCCTCACCCGGGTTGTTGAAGACATATGATGATGTGACCTCTCCGTAGTATGCTATGGTCTCCACATGTCTGACGATCACTCCGTTTTCGATCATCTCAAGAACAAGCGTATTGTTGGTCGCATCCTCTTTCCTGAATGTGGCGGTGACATCATTTCCTATGACCGTGAAATATCTCGGCCCGGTTCCCGAATAGGAATGGGTTCCGTTGTCGTCCGTTATCTCCCCGCTCCACGGCCCCGAGTAGTTCACATAGACCTGATTGGTACCTAGATATAGAATTACAAGGCTGTCAAACGTATCGGTTATGGCTTCTATGCCCGTATTGTAGAAGGTGGCTGTTATGTTTATTTTTTGATAGGTGTAAGGAGCCGAAGGTGTCAGAATCACATCGGAATTCGAAATCGACAGGTCCACATAGGGACTTACCAGGATGTCTCCCGTGTTGGCGTTGTTCGTATCGTCCATCTCAGGCGGATCTGTGCCAGAGGGGCTGAAGGAAACGACACAGTATATAGTATGATACGTGGATACCGGAGCCCTCGCCGTCCATGATATGGTCACATACGAATAGGAGCCGACGGAGATATTTGTGAGCACGGCAGTCTGGCCAATGTATTCCCCTGTGGTGTTATCATAGAAATCAACAGTTATGGTGCCGTTCGCATATGTCTCCCCGACATTCCTCACGCTGGCATTTATTACCGTATTGAAACTCTCTATTACCGGCGAAGGATTGAAGGTCACGCCTTCGATTATCAGGTCCGGCACAGGCTCTGTGGAGAGAATCCTGTACGCAGTGTTATTCGTAAGGTTGTCGTCATCAATTCCGCTCGGGACGACAATCTCAACCGAAACATTGTAGTCTCCCGCGGTATCCGTGCTATAAGTCGCATTTGCAATGGCATAACCCCCGGCCGCTATACCGTTTATCACATCCGAACCTGTGAGCACTCCGTCCACATAGAAGTTCACGGTTATGTCTCCGGTTATGTCGGCATAACCTTCGTTTGTTACATTCGCATAGACAGTGAGATTGATGTTGGTATAGCTGGCCCCATAGGTGGTGTTTTCCCACCATATGTGCAGCGGAATTATCGAGAGGTCATAGAGCGCATTGACGAAGCAATTTGCCGTTCTGTTGTTATTGCTTCTGTTGCCGTCGAGTATATTTCCTGCCGGGTCCACAACTATGGTTATTTCGCGATTGCCATAATCTCCATACACGGTCTGCCAGCTCAGGGAAACATTTACCACCCCACTGTTTCTTTCCACCATCTGACTTACCGTTGTGCTGTTAACCAAAGTTCCGTCCACTAGGAGGTCCACATCAAAGGCTTTTGTTACGTTTATTCCTCCGATATTCTGAATGGTTGCATTAATCCACACACGGTCTCCTCTTATGATGGTTGCCGGAGAAATCGAAATACTGGAAACAGTGAGGTCTCTCGGCGGATATTCCCAGGAAAAGGAATAATTTGCATTGAAAGTGTTATTTTCTGGAGATATGAGGGGATAAGGCTCAAAATTTATCTGCTGAATTACGCTTGTATTATGAACATACTCGTCCATTCTCACAAGATAATTTCCCAGAAATACTCCATTGAGGTCAGAAGCATTTATTATCTGCTTCAGGAGAGGCATTCTCCCAACTCCAGAAGCATTTGTTATATTGTAATTTGTTTCATCTATTGCCCTGTCGAAGGATGTTCTGTTGAGATATTCCAGTACCGGATCGCCGTTTCTAAGAGTGTTGTTGTCAGATGTTATGTTTATCGCTTTAGAGTTGGATGGGGCATAATATCTGGGTGTCATCCTGCAATATGGAACAGGTGTTGGGTTCGTGCTGTTTCCATCGGTTGAAAAAGCGTTGAGCCATCCATAAAAGAATATCTGGGAGGTGTCTTGAGGCAGGAAAACGAAATCTGGATGCGCTCCTCCGGTCTCGCTTTCATCCACCGTGACATTGTAGAATCTTATCTCGGCACCGTTTCTTGACACGAATTTGTCAACCACCCATGGCGATTTTGTTGCGGTCGAAGATGTACCCGAGGGCTCCAAGAAATCTAAATCAAAATACGAGTTTATCCCATAAAAACTCCCCCCATCAACAATTATATCAAACGAAAGCGTTATATCTATCTGTATCAGGTCAAACGGTACGTTACCGGCAGTTCCGGTATGCGTGAAGTTAACGTCCATGGTCCTTATTTCGTCTATGTTTCTGAAACCGAGGGATTTCAGATTTATGGACGCGCTCCCAGCACTTCCGTTGGGTTGAAAAGTAGTACGCTCGGCCGCTCCATCTTTTCCTACCCATATATATCCATCCCCATCATATGTGTTGTTGGCGCCCCACACAATAGTTAATACGGCCGAGGAGATGGAAGTATAATCAGGTAACCAGTCAGGAAGGTTCAGAGAGGAGGAAAAATTGTCGATAAACATCTCTTCAGAAGCATTCACATAGTAATACACTCCGTCATAATCCCTAAGCGACTGTAAGTTTCCAGTAGTGGTGTCGCTAACTCCTTTGCTGGAGGGATAAAGATCTAACGTTCCAGACGGAGATATTGGCAAATTGCTGTTTTCATAGTAATCTTCAATTCTCGAATCTGCAAAGACCACTTTGCTGTTAATAAACGACATCAGGGGGCAGTCATCGTTGTCGTCCACATCGAAAGAATCGGCATTACCATCCTGGTTGTAATCATGGGTTGCCACAGTATCCAGTCCTTTGAAGGTGGTGTAATTGGCATACAGAATTCCGTTTAAAACGGTAAAATTCCCGGGAAAAGCGAGAACAGAGTTGTTCAACCGCGCTCTGCCTTCCACGGTCACCGGAAGTTTAAGATAGGGATTCACAGCCCAGTCCACAACAGTGAGGGTCGAATTATCCATTATCAGGTTCCCTCCGCTTTCTACCCTGAGCCAGTAGTGATGGTCATCGGATGGGTCTGTCGGGTTGTTTCCGTTGTCCTGAAGGAAGTACAGCTTAGCATTCCTAACTATCAATGTTCCTCCGTTCGCAACGGTTATGTTCCCGTCCTGGCCGTACATTCCGCTCTGGCCTGTAATTGGGTCTATCGTGTTTTCGTCTATCACGAATGTGCCCGTGATAATAAGGTCCGTTACCGCATTTATACTGTTTTCCGGGGAGGTATCGGCTCCCGAACTCTGCAGCAGAATTGCCATCGGGCCCATTATGAATAACACTACAACCATCAAGCTGAGCATCTTGTTGAGAGATTTCTTTGCCGTCATATACTCGCACCTCTGAGTGGGACTGAAGAATGAAAGTAATAGCACTATATATTATTTTCCTACGCCTGCTACTCATCTATTGCCCGGATGTTGCCGCACATGCATGCGAGAGCACTCTTTAAAACGATAATGTTGCTGTATTTTTCGATGATGCTCATCAATTTTTCCGGGGAGGCTTGCCGCATTTTTCCGGCAATTTCCACCATGTTGGGAGCTGCCCTTGTTATGTTGTCGACAATCGTTATATCCGCCGTTTTCGCTGTCCTTGAAAGAGGATTCAGGTCTATGGTGACAACGGTTTTGCCCATTTTTTTAAGGGCCTGAGATCTATCTCCATCTTCAAGGGGCACAAGAACGACATCTGCGTGGTATATGCCATCCTTATGACATAACCCGCGGGCATGTTCTAGCCCCGGGACTCTGGCATCTGGTTCCGGGCCCAGTATATCCTTTCCGCCAAGAGATTCCAGGTATCTTACTATCTTCTCAACCCTATCCTCGGTCCTGTGGAAAAGATTCACCTCTATTCTCGCATCCGTAAGCCCACCCAGATCTATTAACTCTTTTCCGGCCAGTGCTGCGGCATTCCCGTTCACCGATATCACAGGCTTTTCCGCAAGAAGAAGAGCTGCGACACCTGCCTTCTCAGCCTCCATAGCGAAATCGTTCGTCCTCTCGCCAATCAGATAGTCAAATGCCTCTCCTCTCCCATGGGCTATCAGTCCGGCCTCGCTCACAATGCCCCTGTGCATCATCTCCACAAGTCTTTCTCTCATCACGAGCGACAGATATCTTGGGTGGGATCTGGGTATCTCGGTCACGGGAGCCCATACGGGAGAGGGATTAAATCTTTTGTGAGCCCTTGGTAAGATTTATTACGTGGTTGTTCATGGGTCGGCGATATCATGGCGAAAAAGATAACTCTGAACGGAGAAAAATACGACTATTCTGCGGTCTCTGTCGTCACCGGTGATAAGAGACCGGAAAAGCTCGAAAAATGGCAGGAGATCCTTGTGCACATCCTCGAATACCCGGATGATCTGCCCTTCTGCCTCGAAAATGTTGTGAAACTGAGGAAAACCGATAAACTGCGGCTTTCTCTTGTCAGGATACAGGTTTTTGCGGACCTCCACATGTCCGAGAACATGGAGGTCTATCAGATGTGGAAGTATGTCGCCGAGAACATCGAGACCCTTCTATATGGTGCTCTTGCCCTTGACAAAGGCTTTAAGGAGAAGAAAAAGGAGAAAAAGTCCGGAAAAGCGAAAAAGTAGTCAGAATCTCTTTCCCATGTACGGCAAAACCCTTTCATATCCGAGTTTTTCGTAGTACTCTCTCACACCGACACCGCTCATTATAAGAATTCCTTCCGTGCCCCACTCATCCCTTGCTATGTGCTCCGCTTCCCTCACAAGTTTTTTCCCATAGCCTCTGTGCTGCCATCTTCCCTTTGGTTCGTCGCCTATGGGCACCTGTGAGCCGAAGACCTTCAGTTCTCTTATTATCGCACCGTATTCCCGGGTTTCCTTCTTCCAGGAATCTTCGGGAAGATTTCTCAACCTGACAAAAGCTATCAACTCCATATTGGGCCCCTCGAACGAGAGGAATATTTCCCTCCCTCCGCCTGCTTCATACTCTCTTCTAACGAGAGAAACATCCTCCGGTCCGATGTCCGTATGGATGTGACCTATCTCGCGGCAGCGTATGCACCTGCAAATCTTCCCCCGCTCCTTCATCCTCTGAAGAACACATGCCCTCAAATCGCTGCGCTTCACCCCTGCCACTATGTACTGCACCGGGATGTCTCTCTGTATGCGCTGTATCCTTATCCAAGGAGGTACCATTTCTTTCACCTCCATTATCAGCTCTGCGGCCTTTTCGGTATCCAGGGGCTCATATTCTCCCTTTTTCCACATCTCATATAGTTCCGTGCCTTCGATAACGAGAGTGGGGTATATCTTCAACATGTCCGGCATGAAATCCGGCTCGGTGAATATTCTTCCTAAAGAATCGAGGTCCTTCTTTTCATCGGAACCCGGAAGTCCGGGCATCATGTGATAGACTATCTTCATCCCGGCATCCCTTGCCAGCTTTGTCGATTTTATGCTGTCAGCCACGGTATGCCCGCGCTCAACCTTTTCAAGAATCTCGTCAAAAGTTGTCTGAACCCCCAGCTCCACTCTCGTTGCCCCCAGCTTCAGCGCTTCCTTTATCTGCTCTTCGAGGAACCAGTCCGGTCTTGTTTCCACGGTCAGCCCGATGCATCTATGTCTGGCACTCTCATTTCTCATCTGTGCATCTTCCAGGCTTTTAGAGGTGACCCCATTCATGGCATCGAAGGCACCTTTTACGAACGCTTCCTGATACTCGGCAGGTCTTGCCGTGAATGTGCCTCCCATTATTATCAGGTCTATCTTGTCCGTGGGGTGTCCGATCTCTTCGAGCTGTGCTATCCTGTTCCTTGTCTGCATATAGGAATCGAATTCGTTCTGTTCGGCTCTCATGGCGGCCGGCTCATGTCCCGTATAGCTCTGTGCGGTACCCCTTTCCGGACCCCCCGGGCAGTAGATGCACTTTCCGTGAGGACACGAATGGGGAGAGGTCATTATCGCAACGACCGCAACACCCGAAAGGGAGCGGGTGGGCTTTATTCTGAGTATATGGTAGAATTCCTCCCTGTGCTCCTTGGGAATGTACTGCATTATTTCCGTATTGGAAGGTATCCTGTCAAGATGGTATTTTCCGGATATCCTTACCTTCGCTCTGTTCAGTTCATCCTTGCTCATTATCTTTCCTGAAAGTATCATCTCCGCAAGCTCTTCAAGATGGTTCACAGTGCTGAATTGCTCTGGGATTTAAGGATTTGGGAGCACATGAAAGTCTCAAAAATAGAAAAATATAAAATAAAAGGAGGTGGGTTTACGGTTTCTCGAGATATATCTCAATGGAAGAAACGTTCGCCGTCCTTCCCTCTTCTTCCACGGGCTCCGTGGCTATCTTTATTTCCTTCACTTCCGCATCTGGAACGAACCTGTTGCGGACAATCTCAGCCACATCGACAGCCCTGCTTATTGCCCTACCTCTTGCTTTCACGACTACTTCTTTCGACCCACTGTTAAACTGGGTTACCACTGCCAGTACATAGTTCATGGCAGGTTTGCGTCCTATGAAGACTATGTTTTCGTCTGTCATTTGTTATACCTCCTTTGTTTTTGGGAAAGAGAGTTAAAGAACGTCGGTATAAAAGATTTTTGGTGGTACAATCCGAGACTGCCAACATAACATTTATAAGATTAAAACCCGTCCTAACTGATAATAAGCAGAACGTCAGGACGGGGTGCATGCTCTATGCTCGAACAACTGGTAAAATGGTTAAGGAGTAAAAAAGTTTTCGTCAGGGCAAGGA
>JAJRTH010000026.1 GCA_024278375.1 archaeon
TGCCCTGACGAAAACTTTTTTACTCCTTAACCATTTTACCAGTTGTTCGAGCATAGAGCATGCACCCCGTCCTGACGTTCTGCTTATTATCAGTTAGGACGGGTTTTAATCTTATAAATGTTATGTTGGCAGTCTCGTTCGCCCGATTCGGAATACTGGCGACTCAAACGCCAAGCTTTTCCTTTATCTTCCTGTAAAAGTCCTGGCCGAATCTGATGAACTTCGCCTTCTCTTCCGAGAGAGAGATTGTGAGAGAGTCCTTTGGAGTCATTTTAATGTCGAACTGACCGTCAAGGACGAGGATGCAGTTCTTTCTCGGTTCGTATAACTTTATTTCTATCCTGCTTTTCGAGGATATTACCATGGGTCTCGCCGAGAGTTTAAAGGGTGCTATGGGAACTATGACGAACGCACTAAGACCGGGTACTATTATCGGGGAACCGACGCTCATGGCATAGCAGGTCGAGCCCGTGGGTGTGGCCACTATTATGCCGTCCGCCCTGACGCTTTCGACCAGCTCCTCGTCTATGAATATCTGGAAGTGCCTTATCTTGGCTATCTGGGAGGTGTGAATCACCACTTCGTTTGTGGAGTCGTGCAGCCTCTCCCCGTTGAGTTCAGTCTTGAGCTTTATTCTCTCATCCACCATGTAATCGTTCTGGACTATTCTTTCCAGTGCATACAGCATCTCATCTGGAGATACCTCGGTTAGAAAGCCAAGCGAACCCACATTCACGGAAAAGACAGGTGCTTTAGTGTGCTGAAGGGCCCTGAGAACCGTGCCGTCACCGCCTATGGCAATGAGCACATCCACATCCATATTGTCTATCTCCACCCCATCTATGCTAAGTTTTTTGGCGATTGCAGGCTCGAGAAGGACCTCATGCTCCGGTTCCAGAAAGCCCAATGCCTGCTGCACCAGCTCGGTTGCTTCCTTGGAGCCCATCCTCGCAGTTATTCCGAACCTCATATCAGCACCTCCAGTATGGATTTATCGCCCACGGCCATGACGGATGTCCTTCTCTTCACATCTAGCTCCATGTCCACAGGAACTCCTTTTTCATTATAAACCTCACCCCCTGCCTCTCGCAGTATCAGCGTGCCGGCGGCGATGTCCACAATCCGTAGACCTCCGCTTTTTTCGGCTGCCCGATAGTAATAGAGGTCAAGCGTGCCTGAAGCCACCATTGCGATTTCAAGGGCGGCAGAACCGAAACCCCTCACCCTTTTCGGAATCTCTGCGATTCTATATGCGTCCTTATGGGCTCTCTTCCCCAGCATCACTGAGAATACGGAATCTCCGAAATGGAATTCCCGAGACCTTATCCGAATCCCGTTTCTCTGTGCCCCCTTACCTTTTTCAGCCCTGAATTCGTCGCCAGTGGAGAGATTTCTTATCAGTGCTAGGGACGTATCCGCCATGGAATTGCTGGCTATGGCAAGGGATATCGAGTATAGCGGAATATCTCTTAACGCATTGTATGTGCCGTCTATGGGGTCGATTATCAGGGTTTTTTCCCTTCCGAAATCAAGAAATCCGCACTCCTCGCTAAGCACGTTCACCGGATTCCCCTCCCCATCTAGATAGTGCAGTACCGCAGTTTCCGCTATTTTATCTATGCCCGAAGTCCTTGTCCCATCGGCCCCAATCCCCTCATCTTCGTCCCACATTTCCCTTTTCGAAGCCTTCACGGCCTTTTCCGCAGCATCTGCAACATCCTTCAGGAGCCGGAGCATAATTCAGCATTCAACGGATATATTATAGATTTTGCATTACATCCGCATATATCCGAATCCCGGTCCCATGGATTTGTGAGTCCATCTCCATCTGTATCGGCATCCCATCTCATATAGGAAATCTCTAACCAGTCCGGTGCTCCGTCCATGGAGGCTTTCTTAGATTTCTTTTCTCTCATTTATTACTTCTAGCCTATCATCAATCTGCATAATATGTCACCCATCGGGCCTCAGACCAATCTATCGTAAGATTGCAGGCATATGCTAAGTCATCAACCACCTTTTTGATATGTGCTTTTTCGTTTACAAGTTCAGATTCAGGGACTACCTTAAACTCCATAATGTTTAGCCATGCCTTTTTATATGTATTATTTGCATAAATACCTAAGGACATAGCATCATTGTTTGGATAGCCAGAATATAAGACATATTGATCTGGTCTAAGCATTTCCGATCTCGAATAAAATGTGTAATTAAGCTTAGTAAGTGCGGCCTTCGCATAAGTTCCGTTTATTTTCTCAAATTCTCTGTAATTTAAATTTAAATGAAGTTTGCCGGTAGAATCCGAATCTGTGTCATCCCGAATTTCGCCCTATACATCACCTCTTCCAACACTCTTCGTCAAAAAATGACGGCTCTGAACAAGAAAACGATATATATGAGCATTTCATGGGCGCAGCCATGTCATCAGACATTTCAGGCTCGCCGGAGTCCCGCGAAAATTTTTCCAGGGAAACTTCTGGAGCAAGCTACATCCTTCCTCGTGAAAAGCTCGGCCTGCTGCTTGGCGAGATTGCCAAGGAGAGCTCTCTTTTCGCTCCCGTAGGAGATTCCTTCCACAGAATCGAGTGTGCGGAGGGCATTTCTTTGGAGGGTGCGAGGGCGCTCTTCGGTCCAAAGAAGGTATTTTTTCCAGATTATCAGGAGATATTCCGCTTCGATGCGCAGGGAAGGATAGAGGACGCACTCAGGGCCGAGAAAAGGGCGATTTTCGGGGCAAGGGCCTGCGATGTCAGGGCCCTCCGCATGCTCGACAGGTACTTCGGGGAGATGGATGAGCCGTTCTATAAAACGGCAAGGGAGAACACGCTGATTGTTGGGGTAACGTGCACCGAATCCCTGCCGTCATGCTTCTGCACCCAGTTCGGCGGGCTTTCCAACGCAGGTCTGGATTACGATATATGGCTCACACCTGTGGACGGCGGCTTCCTTGCCGAGAGTGGAAGTGAGGAGGGGAAGAGGATACTTGCGAGCCTGAGCCTGCCCGAGGCGGATGAAGCGCATCTCCGAGCGAAGGAAGAGCTGATAAAAAGGGTGGAAAGCGGCATGGACTGGGAACCGATACCGGACGAACTGATATTCTCCTCCATGAGGAATGGCCTCGAGCACCCCGTATGGAGGGAGATTGCGGAAAGGTGCTTCGCCTGCGGAAAGTGCAATATGATATGCCCTACCTGTCACTGCTACGATGTCAGGGATGAGACCGACCTGCACGGCAGCGGAGTGAGAGTTAGAGTCTGGGATGCATGCCATCTTTTCAGATACGGTCTGGTCGCGGGAGACCACAATTTCAGGGGTAAGAGGCTGGCAAGAGCGCAGTACAGGATATATGACAAGTTCTACTATCCCATGGAAAGATACGGTAGCTTCGCATGCACCGGCTGCGGAAGATGCCTGGATGTCTGCAATGCGGAAATCGACCTGAGGAAAATCCTGAGGAGGATAACGGAGGGTGCGGAATGAAGAACTCATACCTCCCTTCACCGGTAAGGATAGAGAGGATAGAGGAAGAAACCGATGATACCAGGACCTTCTTCTTCGACAGGAAGATAGACAGCAGGCCCGGGCAGTTCCTTGAGGTCTCGGTGCTCGGCTACGGTGAGGCCCCCATATCCATAAACTCCTCGGCGGCTGAGAATCTGAGGCTTACCATAAGGTCCGTGGGCAATGTCACAAAAGCCATACACAGGATGGAACCCGGGGATGAGATGGGTATAAGAGTACCTTTCGGAAGGGGCTGGCCGGTAGATGAGATGGAGGGAAAGAACCTGCTAATAGTTGCGGGAGGCATAGGTCTCGCACCCCTCAGGGCAGTGATTCTCGATACCATAAGGAACAGTGAGCGCTACGGCAGCGTTGCCCTTTTCTACGGAGCCCGGAGCCCGGAACTGATAATCCACAGAAAAGAGCTCGGAGAATGGGCGAAGGAGATGGATGTGAAGGTCACCGTCGATGCATGTGATGAGTACGGTGAGGACATATGTTCCGCATGGAAGGGCGATGTCGGGGTCGTCACCACACTTTTCGACAAATATGAGATTCCGGAGGACAGCACGGCCTTCGTCTGCGGTCCGCCGATAATGATGAAGTTCGCCACGAAGGAGCTTCTAAAAAGAGGATTCGCCATGGACAGAATATATGTTTCTCTCGAAAGGCACATGAAGTGCGGTATGGGCATGTGTGGCCACTGCCAGATAGGAGGGCGCTATGTCTGCAAGGACGGCCCGGTGTTCAGCGTGGCCGAGTTCGTGAAATGGGCCGAGAAACCCGAGGAAATGGAGGGGGTGCTGTGATAAACATAGGAATCTTTGCGCTCAGCAGCTGCAGCGGCTGTCAGATAGAATTCCTGAACCTCGAGGAAACCATACTCGAACTCCTGGAATTCCTCGACATAAAGGAGGCGCAGATACTCAAGACCGGGACCTTTGACGGTACCTTTGACATGGTTTTCATAGAGGGTTCGCCCACCAGCGAGCACGAGCTTGAGAAGCTCAGTGAGCTGAGGGAAAGAAGCAATGTGCTTGTGGCTCTGGGAACCTGCGCATGCTACGGAGGCGTTCAGACGATGGTCGGAGATATCGGAGTGGAGAGCGCTGCTAAGATACAGTACGGCTCCGTGATTCCACTAAAAACAATGATACCCGAGGGACTGGGCACATATGTGGATGTGGATTACATGCTTTACGGCTGTCCCTTCGAGAGGAGCGAACTGCTGGAGCTCGTGAAGTCCATAATAATGAAGATGGAATATAGAGATAAAGAGCATAGCATCTGTACCGAGTGCATACTCAGGGAGAACAGATGTCTTCTGGACGAGGGAGAACCGTGCATGGGCCCTGTCACCAGAGGAGGATGCAATGCCAGATGCCCGGCAAACGGCATGTACTGCACAGGCTGCAGGGGAGAGTATTCGGACATGAACGCGGAATCGCACCATGATAAGCTCAGAGAGATGGGCTACAACAATGAGAGCATCCTCAGGATGTACAACAAATATTACAGGAGGCTTGAGCGTGAGTGAGATAAACATACCTCTGGTAACCAGGGTGGAAGGCCACGGGCATGTGAACATAAGGCTGAGAGATAAGGAGATAGAGGAGGTCTCCTTCGGGATACATGAGGGAGCGAGGTATTTCGAGGCCATACTTCTGAACAGAAATTGGGCCGAGGTCCCCGAGATAGCCGCAAGGATTTGCGGAATATGCACGGTCATCCACGCGGTGGGTGCGGCTAAGGCCGTTGAAAACGCATCACCGGGTTTCGAAGCCCCAGAGACCCTTGAAAAGCTCAGAAAACTCCTTGTTTACAGCTCCCACATACAGAGCCATGTACTGCATCTTTATTTCCTGGCATGGCCGGACTACGTGGGGAAGGAGAGCGCTCTCGCCGCCGTCCCCGAGTACAGGGAACTTGTGAAAAAGGCATTCAGGATGAAGGGGAAGGCAAACGAGATGACAGAGATTATCGGCGGGAGGATGGTCCATCCGTGCACCGTGATGCCGGGAAGGCTTACAAAGAGCTTCGAGATCGAGGACCTGAAGAGGTACAGAAAAAGAATGGCGGACATACTGGAAGACCTGAGGATGAGCGCTGAGATATTCGCCTGTCTGGATTACCCCGAGACCACCGTGGAAACAGAGCACTTGGCCCTTCACGACGGAAAGGAAGTCCCTCTCGAGCACGGGGACATGAAGACCATCGCAGGACCCGAATTCCCGCCGTCCGATTACATGAGATACATAGAGGAAAGAGTGGTACCTCCGAACACGACAAAGAGGTCCTACATGGGCGGAAAGGGATTCATGGTGGGTGCTCTTCCGAGATTGAACATCAACCACCGCTTCCTCCGGGAGGAGGTGAAAGAGTTCTTCAGCGGATTCCCGTCAAAGAACGTCCATCTCAACAATCTGGCGCAGGCTCTGGAATCCTATCATTTCGGACTCGAGGCCCTTGATCTGGTGGACGAGATGATTGCGGGAAATGAGCTCTATTCTCCACCCAAGGAAGAGCTGAGATTCGACGGAAGCGAGGGGGTTTCGGCAGTGGAGGCTCCGAGGGGAATTCTGCTCCATCATTACAGGATGGGAAAGGACGGCAGGGTGGAGTTCGCTAACATCATCACCCCGACAGCTTTCAACTTCGAGCACATAGAACTCGCTCTGAAGGAGGGGCTCCCGCAGTTCGCTGGCTCTACGCCGGAAAAAATAAAGTTCGAGGCAGAGAGGATAATAAGGGCATACGACCCGTGCATCTCGTGCAGCGCTCATGTCGTGAAGGTGGAATGATATCGTATAGAGGCGAGGATATGGCGATTGCCGAATCCAACGAGCCATATCATTCATATCATTTTCCAGCCCTTATGCCGTATTTCCGAAAACTAAATTAGAAGCGTGTCCATCTCATGTCGATGAGCACCGAAGTAAAGTCCGCCGATTATATCCTTGCCATACTTAAATCCGAAATGAAGAGATAAAGCGCTACAGTGTAAAAGGATAGGTTTGTTCGCTCCTATCATAGGCGAGGCAGGAAAAGAAAGCGATGTGAATATCTTCGTTGAGTTCGAGGGGGGAAATAAGAGCTTCGATAACTATGTGGAATTGAAGCTCTTTTTGTAGAAAGGCTCGGAAGAAAGGTTGATCTGATCATATCCGATATCTTAAAGCCCCGATTTAGAAGCAACATCATGGGAGGCGTGAGATATGCCTCGTGATTAGATTTAGTATATAGGGCCCTTATCCCCCAATACTCTTTTATACTCTTCGTCGATATTTTCCCGTGAAATCCTGCATCATCTACGACACGAAGCGTGAGAACAGGGCCGCCGAGCACTTTGTAAGATGGATGAAGAAGGCGCTCGAAAAGGCCGGTGCGGAGGTGGGAATATATAGGGCCGCCGATGCCGAGACAATCGACTGCGACCTGTTCATCATCGGTTCTCCAATCTACTATGAGAGACCCATGAAAACCGTTCTCGACTTCATAGAATCGCATAGCGAGGATTTGAAGGGGAAACCCACAGCCATTTTCGTTATATGCATGGCACAGCTTTTCGGAAATCCTACAAAGAGGCACATAGAAAGGTATTACATCACCCCTCTTGTGGATAGACTGCCCGAAAAACCCGTGGACATTGCTGTTTTCAAGGGTTGGCTAAGGAAAACAGATCGCGACCAGAAGGAAATCGCAGTGAATTGGATAATAGAATTGCTTGGAAGAGTACCCTGGAAGTGAACCCCCTCAAATCTTTTTAAACCCTCTCTCATCATGTACCGATGGAAATCCCCCGGGACCGCATGTATCTGAAGTTCCGCCTTTACGGCTTCCTGAAGAACCAGAGATTCTTCGACCCTTTCATAATACTCTTCTTCAGAGAGATGGGGATGTCCTTTCTGGACATCGGGTTCCTGTTCTCGATAAGGGAGATATCCACGAACATCCTGGAAATCCCCACGGGAATAATGGCGGATTCCTATGGCAGGAGAAAATCAATGATTGCAGCCTTCTCCTCCTATTTGGTGGCATTCGCTCTTTTCTATGCCCTCCCGAACTTCTACATCTATGCTCTGGCCATGGTCCTGTTTGCCGCCGGAGAGGCCTTCAGGAGCGGGACACACAAGGCGATGATACTGGAATATCTGAGGAGAAAAGGGCTGGAACACATGAAAGTCGAGTATTACGGACACACACGGGCGGCATCTCAGTTCGGCTCTGCTGTGTCCTCCCTCATCGCAATAGCAATAGTCTTTTACTACGGCAGCTACAGGCCGGTCTTCCTGCTTTCCATGGTCCCCTATGTTCTGGGGCTTCTTCTGATGCTCTCATATCCCAAATATCTGGATGGAGACATTGCCGAAGCAAAGGGCAGATGGTCTGAAAGGATGAAGAGGAGGTTCGCTTACACAGTGAGAGATTTCAGGGCTATGTTCGTAAGCAGGGAGACTCTGAGAGCGCTCTCCAATTCCTCCGTTTTCGACGGTTTCTTTAAGGCTTCCAAGGACTATTTGCAGCCAATACTGAAGGCACAGGCCATTTCCTTACCGATACTTCTGTATTTCAGCGGTGAGCAGAGAACTGCGGTAATAGTCGGCCTCGTGTATTTCTTCCTGTACCTGATGACCAGCATGGCTTCGAGAAGTGCCGGAAAGTTCGCCGAAGGAATGCGCTCCCTGACATATGCCATAAACGCAACCTATTTTCTGGGCGCCACTCTCCTGCTTGTTTCCGGCATATCGGCCGCACTTAACATATACTATCTGGCCATAGCGTCGTTCCTCGGGCTTTATGTCGTCCAGAACCTCAGGAGACCGATGAATGTGGGATACATCAGCGAGAACATACCGCACAGGACAATGGCATCCGGCCTCAGCGTGGAATCCCAGATGAAGACGATAATAATGGCGGTAATGGCACCGGTAATCGGCCATCTGGCGGACATATACGGTGTCGGTGTGGCTCTGACAGTGGTCTCGATAGGATTCCTTTTGCTCTTTCCAATAACCCGTGTGTCTGAAAGAAGAACCTGGACAGAGCGGACCTGATGGGTATGAAGAGCTCTGGTTACGGGACAAAATTCCTTTTCAATCCTTTAAGATGATGACATAGGCACGCTTGCCTATGTATCTTTTAGGAGCATCTATCTTTCCACTTGTTCCGAAGGGAGTCACGGTTTTCTCATAGATAGTCTCCACTTCATCTGTTAGCACTATCTTATCTTTTTCTAGTTTGATTTCTCGCATATTTCCAGATATGCATAGATATCTATAAAATACCTTTCGGTCATTCGCCGGAACAATGCGACTTTCGGAGAAGAATGTAGGAGAGATTCTCTCGATGCTCTAGAGAACTCGTGAGGAGATAGGGGATGAAATAGAGCAAAGGAAGCTGAGCCGGGAAAGGAACAGAAAGAAGGTTAAGGAACGTCTGAGGATGCTTGGAACTCCCGGATTTGGAGTGAATTCCATGAGGCTGGACAGGCATTACAGCTCTCGCAGGGTCATCAGGATGTTTGAGGGAAAAACTACGCTTTATCCGATTCCAAAGAAGAATCTTAGAAGGCTTGGAGTCGGATGGAAGAAGAGATTCTGAAGAATTCTTTCTGATCCATATGGGTATATGAAACATTATTTTCTCAGAAATCTGAGTGAAAGTTCGTTTTCGTCCGATAAAAGAAGCTTCGGATGGAGTATAAGGCAGAGAGGGGAAGACGGGAGAGAGATGGCTGTGTTTGCCGTATGCGCTCTTCATAACGTTTTCATTGTGAGGGATGTTGGGTAGTTTTGTCCCAATGCCCACAAGAGACTGCCAACATAACATTTATAAGATTAAAACCCGTCCTAACTGATAATAAGCAGAACGTCAGGACGGGGTGCATGCTCTATGCTCGAACAACTGGTAAAATGGTTAAGGAGTAAAAAAGTTTTCGTCAGGGCAAGGAA
>JAJRTH010000027.1 GCA_024278375.1 archaeon
CCATGGGCCCTGGAAAGATTCGGCTTTCAATGGGTTCACAGGACATTCTCAGAACGAAGTCCTATAGAGGGGGATGGTTCAGCGTATTGAAATCCGGAACCAAAAGATTCTGGAACCGATTCCCTGAAAATGCCAGAATAAGGACGGTGGAATCATGGCTGAAATCATTCATGCTGTTCTACAATTTCTGGATTTCTTAACTTGGCAGTCTCGTACAATCCCATGTGTGCAGTCCTTAAACTCTTCCCACTATTTGATATTTCCTTTTCATTTTCCGGTCTTCGGCATATCTCTGGACGTATTTCAAATAAGTCTAAGACTTCTGGTCAGAAATATCAAAAGTTTAGAAGGTGATTTCTGACCATCTTACCATCCAAACAACCTTACTGCCATTCCTAACTTGCATTCTTCCGGAGGTTTTCTCCAGAACGCCTCTTCTGGTGTCTCGAGTTTCTCATGTTTCCATCCGAGACTCTCATGGGGTCTCACACTGTTGTACCACGATATGAAATCCTCAAATGAATTGAGAGCGCTCCTCGCTTTTTCATAGGTATGGTTCCACTTCTCAAGCTTTCCGTTAGTTTGAGGATGATTCACCCCTGGTCTTATTGATCTTTGTGCCGTATGATTCCACGATTCTTTTGAACTCACTGTTCCATTCTCCTTCCTCATCTGTTCTGTGTGCTCCGAACTGACTCCCGTTATCTATCATGAGTTCTCTTGGCATCCTTATCTGGTACTGTCCTCGAATGGACAGCATAATTTATATGGGAGAAATACTATCCCCATCTATAGCCAGACCAAGGAGCAGTATAGACATCACATGTCAGAACCCGAGGTGCAGATACTACCTGAAAGAGGAGGGGAAAGACATCGTGAAGAGAGGAAGGAATCGTGCAGGACATCAGCAATACCACTGCAATCACTGCCACAGAGGGTTTGTGGAGACTGCAAACACACCCCTGTATCACAGGCACCTGTCTGAGGAAGAAATAAAGAGGTTTTCACATCCTTATGCTCTATTGTTGTCTGATTTGAGAAAATCCTTTTTAACCTGTCCCTCCTTCCCCCTCTGATGACCGACATAAAAGACAAACTCAGCCCACTCGAAAAAAGAGCGCTCCTCGCCTTGAAGGATGGAAAGCTGGAGATAAAAGAGATAATGGAGAAAGGCGGTTTTTCCTCGCAGGTAGAAGTGATGAACGCTCTCTCATGGTTGAAATCCAAGGGGCTGGTGAGAATACATGAGAACATAAGAATCGAATATGAACCGCTCAGAGATACGGAGTTCCCGGAGCGCTCCATACTCGAGTATATGGCCGTGAAAGGCGGAAAGGTCACTCTGGATGATATCAGAAGGGTCGGCTTCATTCCGGAAAAGGAGATTTCGGTCGGTGCAGGCTGGCTGAAAAGAAGGGGCTGGGGCAACATAACGAAAGAGGATGGGCAAACGGTTCTTACAATATCCCATAAGGGAAAGAAGGCGCTCGACAACTTCGAGGAGGACGAGATAGCGCTTGAGAAACTTAGAAAAGGGGAGCGGATAGACCCGAATATCGGGAAGATTCTGAAATCGAGGAAAGCGGTCAAGGAGATTGAAAAGGTGGAGAGGAGCGCAGAGCTCACAGATGAGGGGAGAAAGGTAGTTGAAATGGGCATCGAAATAAAAGAGGAGATCTCACAATTAACTCCAGAAATCATACGAAGCGGAAGGTGGAAGGAGGTCGAGATAAGAAAATACGATGTCCACGCCTTTGCTCCTGCCGTTTATGGTGGAAAATCCCATCCCCTCTCAAGAATGATTGACGAGATAAGGGAGATATTCCTCGAGATGGGCTTTACGGAGATTGAAGGGGACTATGTGCAGAGCGCTTTCTGGGACATGGACGCTCTTTTCATGCCTCAGGACCACCCCGCGAGGGAGATGCAGGACACATTCTATCTCGAGTATCCGGAAAAAGTGGAAATAGATATGCCCGAGTACATTGAGAAGGTTAAAGCCGTGCATGAGAACGGCGCAGGCATCTCTAAGGGCTGGGGCTACAAGTGGAGCCTGGAGGAAGCGCAGAAAGGAATGCTGAGAACACACACAACCGTAAACACGGTGAGATACCTCGCCGAAGGCCATAAACCGCCTTTCAGGGTGATGTCCATAGGCAGGGTATTCAGGAGGGAGGCGATAGATTCCACGCACCTGCCAGAGTTCCATCAGATCGAGGGTATCGCATGTGAGAAAGGGGCCAACCTCAGGATGCTCATCGGGCTGCTCAAGGAGTTCTACAGCAGGATGGGATTCGAGGAAATCCGCGTGCGCCCGGCATATTTCCCCTACACCGAGCCGAGCCTTGAAGTGGAGGTGATGTTCAACGGAAAATGGCTTGAGCTGGGCGGAGCGGGGATATTCAGACCGGAGGTAACGGAAACCTTCGGAATCGAGTATCCTGTGCTCGCATGGGGTCTCGGATTGGAGAGGCTTGCCATGCTGAGGCTTGGACTTAAAGACCTCAGGGACCTTTATAACAATGATCTGGAATGGCTGAGGAATGCGCCAATACTGGGGGATTGAGAAATGGAAAGGCCCTCTTCAGAAAAAATAATAATTATCGTTATTGTATCAATTGTCTTTTTGTTTTTTACGATATCATATTTTCAAATGAGCGGATATCTGAGGCCATACAATTGTTCAAATAAGGCGCAAATAGTCGTCAGATTCTATCCCAACATCACTTCTTCCGAGGCGCATTATATTGTCAATTCTAGTGGGGGAGAAATTTTACATGAATAGGAATATTATTTTAATTCGACCTCTAAAGAAAAGGCTATCAAAATAGTGGTCGAAGTCCCCTCTGATAAAGTACAGGAATATATAACCAATTACAGACAAATGGATGGGGTTTACGAAGTATATGCAGAGTATCCTATTTGTTAAATCTGAAAAATGAAGGCATAAAAAACCAAGAAACTACCACATAGGTTTCCAGTTAAGAATGATATTTTTGACATCTTCAGGATGTTAGAGAAATCACATCTTCGTATTTTTATTCTGTTTTAGCCACTTCTTTCTTCCGATGTCTTTCTTCAACCATATAAAATTAACAGGGTTAGTTGACCACCATTAACTAATGGCGAATAACCTGATAATCCAAACCATTATATCTGGCATTTCTTTTCGTGTATTCAATGGATATAGTTTTGATAATGAAGGGCGAAAAGGTCTCACTATCTCTGATAATGAAAGAGGATGTTCCTCTTATCTGGAAATGGCACAATGACAGGGAAGTGCGGAGATTTCTCCCGGACTCGGACACTTTCACATATCTGGAGGACGAATACGAATGGTATGACAGGATAAGGAAGGTGAAGGATAAGCTCAGAGTTTTTACTGTGGTCGAAAATGGTAAGGGAAATCCCGTGGGAACCGTTGGATTCAACAGAATAGACCTTAAAAACGGACATGCGGAGATCGGGTATTTCATAGATAAAGAGTACTGGGGAAAGGGCTTTGCGACCGAGACTGTCAAACTCATGACCGAGTACGCGTTTTCTCATATGAACCTTAGAAAAGTGTATGCCACGGTGAACGATGGAAACGCAGCATCCGCCAGAGTTCTGGAGAAAAACGGATTTTCTCTTGTCGGGAGGATGAAAAAACACAATTATATTCCCAACATCGGATTCGTTGACATGTTAATCTATGAAAAAATGAAGGATTCCGAAGAGGATTGATTGTCTCTTACATATTGCGTCAGACATACAAAATATGAATAGGTTTCATACCAACATAGAATGATGAGGGAGGAATGCGATAACAATCCAACGAAGATAGGATATTTATTATAGTTTACCCCCCAACTATTTCATAGATCATGGAGGTAGTTGCTCCTTTATTATCTGTGAGAATAAGCGTTACGATATAAATCCCATCGTCTCCATATGTGTGCTCTACCATGGGTCCATAGGCAACTTCTCCATCACCGAAGTACCATGTATAATTGCTTATCACCCCATCAGGATTATAAGAGGCAGAAGCATCGAAATGGAAGTCCCTATTATCAGTGAGGGATAAAGAGTAACATTAAGCTGTTTGTAGTTTTCATCGGAGTCGGGCCTATATTCTGGAAAAGGCCCCTCATGAATATATGCAGAATTTTCATGCACTTCGATGTAAAGCATAGAAGTGCGATCAACACCAAACACAGATGAATTTTTTAAATCAATATAGGGCTGCCCGTCATAAGTTACATTCCAATTGAGAGTGTAATTTTCAGTTGTAATCCAGAGCATTAGAGCTGCAATCGTCCAGTTCCCCGTTTTTACACTTTTTATTGTGCCGCTTAATTCCACGGTTTCACCTTTTTTAAGTTCTTTCCCCGTCCATCTCGGTTGCTCTCCAACCCATTCAAAGCCATCGCCATATTTTGGAGGTAAAATTATCTCTGCCGCTATTCTTTCAGGACCTGTAGTATTGATACTGATGTCCCATTTCGCAGTGAATATGGCACTGACCTCTGCGGTTTCGTTAAGTGCCGGGGGTTTGGAAATAGAAAAAGTCACATCTACAGAAGCCTGCGGAGAAGAGTCCTCGGCTGATTTCTGTTGAGTTAGAACAACGCCGAGACTAATCCCTGTAATCATAATCACTATTAAAATGCCAGCCATCATTCTAGTCCTTTTTTTCGTCCATCTGTTCTTAGAGATTTTTCTGCTCATTTTTGATCGCCTTCTCTTCAATTGTGGATAAACAAAAAGTTGTTAGACTGTTCATATATAAAGTTTCTGGTCAAAAGGGGTGTCGAGATAAGTTGTAGATTCCGAAAGCATTTAATAGATTTCGGAACATGAACCCTCATGCTCAGAACTGAAATAGCCGGCATTCCGCTCAAAAACCCCTTGATACTTGCCTCTGGAATCCTCGATGAAGTCGGCTCAACCATGGCCGAAATCGGGAAGCAGGCCGGGGCGATAGTTACCAAATCCATCGGAAAATAACCCAGAGAAGGATATGGAAACCCTGCTGTAATTCCTCTCGAACACGGGATACTGAATGCCATAGGGCTTGCGAACCCGGGAATAGATGGCTATGCCGAGGAGATAAGGGAGGCGAAGAAAGGAGGAGCACCGATAATAGGCAGCGTGTTCGCCTCGGATTTCGATGAGTTCGGATATCTTGCGGGAAAGATGGAAGATTACGGTGTGGATGCGGTGGAACTCAATCTTTCATGCCCCCATGCCAAGGGATACGGACTTGAGATGGGCAGCAGGCCTGAGGATGTGAAAAAATCCGTGGAATCGGCAGTTTTATCGGTTAAAATCCCTGTATTTACGAAACTGACGCCAAACACCCATGATATCGTCTCACTGGCGATGGCTGCCTATGACGCAGGAGCTTCCGGCATCGTTGCAATAAATACCCTGAAAGGAATGGCCATAAACGCAGAGGTTGGAATGCCTGTCCTTGCAAATAAGGTAGGAGGGTACAGCGGGCCCGCGATAAAACCGATTGGTCTGAGGCTGGTGTATGAGATAGCTAAGGCATTTAAAAAGGAAAAGATAGAAATTCCGATAATCGGTGTTGGGGGAATCACAACAGGAACAGATGCTATTGAGTACATGATGGCAGGAGCCAGTGCTGTTCAGGTGGGGAGCGCGTTTTATTACAGAGGAAAGGATACGATGAAGCTCATTGCGGATGAGATTGAGAATTTCCTGAAAGAGCATGGATATTCATCGGTGAAAGAGGTGGTGGGCGTTGCGCTCTCCTGAACCCTTCAGAATGACGAGGATAACCGAAGTGATCGAAGAAAACAGCCTTGTTAAAACCCTGAGGTTCAGGGACGATGTTCCCGTTGAACCGGGACAGTTCTACATGGTATGGGTTCCAGGAATAGATGAGATGCCCATGTCGGCCTCATATGTCGGTGATGAAAAAGGCATTACCGTTCACAGGATAGGAAAAGGTACGGAAGCCCTGCACAGGATGAAGGTGGGAGATATGATTGGCATAAGAGGACCTTACGGCAGGCCGTATTCTCTGGAAGGGAAGAGGGTTCTCATGGTCGCAGGAGGCACGGCCGTCGCATCCTTAGCACCGCTTGCAGAGCAGGCTAGGGAAAATGGTATTGAAGTCGTCTTTGCGCTCGGAGCAAAAAACCGGGAAAAACTCGTGTTCCAGGAGAGATTGAAGGATATCGCGGAACTTCATATGGCGACCGATGACGGAAGCGTGGGATACCACGGGTTTGTTACGAATCTTGCGAAAACACTGATGGATAAAGAGGATTTCGATACAGTCTATGCCTGCGGGCCCGAGATAATGCTTTATAATTTCTTCAAAACCACGCGGGAAATGGGGCTGAAGGTGCAGTTCTCACTTGAAAGATATATGAAGTGCGGCATAGGGCTGTGCGGCTCCTGTGCGATTGGTCCGTATCTGGTGTGCAGGGATGGACCTGTTTTTACGGAAAAGGAGATTGAGAAAATGCCAGAATTCGGCAGATATATGAGAGATGCTGCGGGAAGAAAGATGTGGTTAAAGTAAGGGAGGAGTGATAATGAAGAGCCCAACCGCAGCAAGCTGCGGGGTATCTTCATTTAGATTATATCACTCCAATTGAGGCGAGCCATCCTGCAATCCCATCGAGGATGTATTGCACTGCAAAGGCAGCTACAAGAAGTCCCATTATCCTTGTGAGAGCTTTGCTCCCCGTGTTCCCTATGACCTTGTATATCCTCGATGCCTGGAGAAATATTCCAAGGGTGATGAGGAGGGTCAGGCCGACGGCGAAGATTATAAACGGCCAGAATTGCATGGAATAGCGCTGTGTCATGACTATGACAAGAGAAAGAGCGCCCGGGCCTGCGAGCATCGGAGTCCCAAGAGGTACTACGGCGATGTTTCCCGGAGGCAGGGTTATGTCCTTTTTCCTCTTGGATCTGGGTTTATCTCCCTCTCTCATCATCTCGAAACCAGAGAATAGCATGAGCATTCCGCCGGCTATCATAAGGGCATTTATTGAGATCCCGAGGTAATCCAGTATCAGTTTGCCCACGAATGCGAATATTGTAAGGAAAGAAAATGCCACCAGATTGGATAGCTTTGCAACATACATCCTAGCCTTTTCATCCATCTCAGACGTGAGGGAAAGGAAGAGAGGAAGGGATGCGAAGGGGTCTATGACCACGAATACGGGTATGAATATCAGAAGGAACTCGTTGAGCACACTCCGAGAGCGCTCTCCCGTATTTATATTTTTACGCTTTCCTATCGTCAAACGCCGAAAAACGCTCACAGCGTTTCGGGCAAATCTTTATAATAGGGGGGATTATCGCCACGTCACCTAAGAAGGCCGGGACCGAAAACTCCGGTCTTAGCCTTCGAAACAGAAAGAAGGTGGAAGAGCGAACAGTGTTCGTTCGACATCTATGAAAAACCATAAGAAGGTGAAAAAATGAATGCAAAAGAATATGTGGACAGCGTGATAGAGACCGTGAAGGCCAAGAACCCGGCCCAGGCCGAGTTCCACCAGGCGGTAGAGGAAGTTCTGAACACTCTGGTGCCTGTCCTCGAGAAGGAACCCAAGTACATGAAGCACAAGATTCTCGAGAGGATAACGGAGCCGGAGAGGCAAGTGATATTCAGAGTAACATGGGAAGATGACAACGGAGAGATACATGTCAACAGGGGAATGAGGATAGAGTTCAATAGCGCCATAGGTCCCTACAAGGGAGGACTCAGGTTCCATCCCACGGTAAACGTCGGCATAATCAAGTTCCTCGGATTCGAGCAGATATTCAAGAACGCCCTCACCGGACTCCCGATGGGCGGAGGAAAGGGCGGCTCCGACTTCGATCCCCACGGAAAGAGTGATTCCGAGATCAGGAGGTTCTGCGAGAACTTCATGATGGAGCTATACAGGCACATAGGCCCCAATACGGATGTCCCTGCCGGTGACATAGGCGTAGGCGGAAGAGAGATAGGATACATGTTCGGAACCTACAAGAAGATAGTGGACAGATTCGATGGCGTCCTCACGGGAAAGGGGCTGAACTGGGGCGGCTCACTCATAAGGCCCGAGGCAACAGGATACGGTGCCGTTTATTACCTGATGGAAATGCTCAAGTCCAAGGGAACCGACCTTAAAGGCAAGAGGGTTGCCATATCCGGAAGCGGAAACGTGGCTCAGTTCGCATCCGAAAAGGTCAAACAGCTAGGAGGAGAGGTCATCACATTCTCCGATTCTAGGGGTTCCATGTACCTCCCTGACGGTCTTAGTGATGATGTCTGGAAGGCCGTATATGAGACAAAGGCAATAAAGCACGGCAAGCTCGAAGAGGTCGCCGAGAAGTTCGATCTTCCATGGTATCCTGGAAAGAAGGTCTGGGAAGTGGCTGCAAAAGAGGGTGAAGTGCATGTCGCCATACCTAGCGCCACTCAGAACGAGATCGACCTCAACGATGCCAAACTACTGACCAATGCCGGTCTGATAGCCGTGTCAGAGGGTGCGAACATGCCTTCAACCCTGGATGCCATAAAACACTTCATGGACAACGGTGTTCTATTCGGACCTGCAAAGGCGGCAAACGCTGGCGGAGTTGCCGTGAGCGGGCTCGAGATGTCGCAGAACAGCATGAGGCTTGCCTGGACAAGGGAAGAAGTGGACGAGAAACTGCATCAGATAATGGTGGGCATATACAATACCGGCGCAAAGTATGCAGAGAAGTACGGAGAACCAGGAAACCTTCTGCTAGGTTCCAACATCGGCGGATTCGTCAAGGTCGCAGATGCCATGATCGATCAGGGCAACTACTAAACCCCTTTCTTTTCTTTAATTAAGTATTTATACTGCATTTTTGGTATGGATTTGTGCTTTCCAAGGATTCCAATCTCAGAAGGGTCTTTCGGGGTGATTTCTCAAAGCTCTGGGTTGGGCAGTTAATCTCGAACTTCGGCGACAACTTCTTTTATATAGGATTGATGGCAATAATTCTCTACAGAATGGAGCTCGGTGCCGAATATCTCGGCCTTCTGATGGTGATGATGGCAGTGCCCACCCTTGTTTTCGGCCCTATTGCAGGTAGCTATGTGGACCGCTGGAACAGGAAGCATGTAATGATTGTGGCCGATATTCTGAGAGGGATGATAGTTCTTTCTCTGGTATTTTATGCCGAACTGTGGTACATCTACGCCTCGATTTTCATGCTCGCAACGGTATCCAGATTCTTCTATCCGGCTCAGATCGCGATAATTCCCGATATCGTCGATAAGGATCTCCTCATGTCCGCCAATTCCTTTTCCCAGACAACCTATATGCTATCGGCAATCCTCGGTCCAGCCATCGGTGCCGCTCTTATCGGATTTTTCGGCATAAACTCCGTGTTCCTTTTCGATGGAATCTCTTTCTTCATTTCTGCACTTTTCATACTCATAATGAGGTTCAGTGGCAAAGTCAAAGAGAGAAAAAAGAGAGAAAATGTCTGGAAAGAAACCCTGGAGGGCATAAGCTTCTCCAGAAGGAGCCCTGTCATCCGGGGAATAATGATCTATGTCTTCGTGCTCATGCTCTTCTTTGGCGGATTCAGCCCGCTTTTTATGATGTTCATAAGAGATGTTCTGATGATGGGATTATTTCAACTCGGCGTGCTTCAGGGGCTCCAGGGTGTGGGCTCTCTCATCGCCTCTCTAGCCATAGGGATGCTGGGTGCCGCTTTTTCAAAGAAGAATATGATTTTCGGAGCTTCCCTAGCAATAGGAGCAACATTATCCGTGCTCGTGATCTTCCCATATCCGTTCGTAGCATTTCAGGCAATGGCATTCTTCGGAATAAGCGTGGTTTTCTTCAACACTCCCCTCACAACGCTTCTTCAGGAAGCCGCTCCGGACAATATCAGAGGGAGGGTTTTCGGGGCATTCGGAGCGCTCATGCAGGTTGCCGCCCTTACATCCATGGCCGTTGAGTCCATTGCGGCGGGCATCCTCGGAGTCAGCATCGTTATGTTTTTCGTGGGGATTCTGACAATAACATTCAGTCTCGCTTTCTTTTCAAAGAAGAAGAACAGAGAGATATTCGGATAATCAGAGAGCGCTCATCAGGATTATTCCGCCTATGACCATTGCCATACCGCCTATCTTCGTTGCGCTCAGCTGCTCGTTCAGGAATATGTAGGCCAGAAGGGCGACGATAATCGCATTTGAGTTGGCTATTGCCACGCTGGGACCTGCCGCTCCCGTAGTTACAGCCCTTTTTATCGTGTACATCCCGAGCGCGAGAAACACCCCGGCAAGTATCGGAAGCACGAGGAGCTTAATGTCCGTGCTCTGGACTGCTCTCTGGAAACTCCCCTTGTACATGCCGTATGCCAGAAAGATGACACCGACCGCTCCCGCCGAGAGCCATATGAGATTGGCTGCGAATATGCTGTCCATTCCTCCTTCTCCGGCAAGCTTCACCAGAAAATTGGTGAGCGCGAAGAGGGCCATCGTTGCGATTGCATACATCCACCACTGCATACCCGTGAATCGCACATCCGATAAAAGTCTAATCCCAGAACCTCTTTGTCTTTGCGTAGTTTATCTCTGCCTCAAGGACATCTCTGAGGAGTTCGAATTCGTTCCTGTGCAGCCTTGAGAGTATCCTGTTTGCCGTATCCGGGCCTATACCTCTTCCTGAAAGAACCATTGCACCGTCATGTCCGTAGTGCATGATTATCTCAGCGCTCTTCACCAGCCACCTCATCCTCTTCAATTCCTCGGGTTTAAGCTCCTTTTTTCCCAGTATCTCCTGAAACTCCTTCTGATATGGTCGAATCATGGCTATCATCGTTGCACCGCATCTGTTGCATCTCATGTTGTCGTGCACCTCTGAAACCGTGCCCCTCCACATGTTCCCGCAGTTCAGGCACAGCAATCTTATTTCCGTGTTCTCGATCCTCTTTTTTACCGTCTTCAGTATCTCCATGCTCGGTCTGGATGGAAGAACGGCACCGCCTTTTTGTCTGAGACCCATCCTGCCTATGTCGGATAGCTTCGCCCTGACCACCTCAATCTCTCCGCTTCTTATCATCTCAAGGACCTTTCTCGTGTTCTCGATGTCCATGTCCTTCCAGAGGGTCATCCTCATGGCTTCCTCAAACACGGGGCTCCCTCTACAGATCTCTATTATCCTGTCCATGTTCACGCTCCTCATGTCCGCTCCTTTCTCTATTATCCCGAACTTTTTGGCCGCATAGAGGAAGCGCCACTTGAAGACCTCCGAGGATTTCAGGACTATCCTGAGCATGGCCTCCAGAGTCTCCGGTCGGATGCTCCTCAGAGTCTCCTCTATCTCGCGGCCACCGAGGTTGAAGGATGCCTGAAACATTATCCGATATGGGTCAACGCTGGTGTTTATTCCCGCGCCGTATCTCGCGGACAGAAGGGAGCTGAGAATATGTGAAAGGGTGAGATTAACATTGGTTCCGAAGGTGGCATTCATAACAACGGTATCTCCTTCCTCGATGACTATCCTGCGGTCGGTCGCGACGATTCCCACCTCTTTCTCGGCTTTTTCCAGCCATGCGATGTACCGTTTCGCATCCGCTTCATTAACAGGATAACCGGAAAAATCCCTGGTCCTCCGCAGTCTTCCCACCTCCATGGCAATCTCAAAGGACACCGGCAGGTCTTCGCCGCTCCATGAGGGTATGCTTCCCAGGTCTCCAACCGGCTCAGCCAGTATCCCATCTTCATCCATATCCACGACCCTCCAGGCCTTTCCCCTGACTATGAAGACCGAGAAGGGCTCTATGTGCGTGGCAACGAATCTCTCATCGAGCTTGGCAACCCTTTTTCTGGTGTTTATGTCAATCACCCAGTAGGAGCGCTCGTCCGCTATCATGGATATGTTGTCGTAGAAGTATTTCCTGGAATTTCGTCCTATGCTCAGCCTGTTTCCGTCCCTCCATATCTGCCTTATCTCCACCAGTTGATTGACAACGGAATCGAATTCATCCCTGTCCAGGCCCATGAAGGGATGTGCCCTTTTTATGATGGAATAGACCTCGTCGATATCCACATCCCTTCTTTCCACCACGATGGAGGTTATCTGGTTCGCCAGAACGCTGAGCGGGCTTTTTCTCACAATTTTCCTTTCGACCTCTCCGTTCATGGCCTTTCTTGCAATAACAGCCCCTTCAGCGAACTCATCCTCGTTCACCGCAATTACCGTGCCTTTCGGCATCTTCTCCATGCTGTGCCCGGACCTTCCCACCCTCTGTACCATCCTTGAAACTGACCTCGGGGAATTGAACTGTATAGTCCTGTCAACTCTTCCGACATCTATGCCAAGCTCAAGGGATGAGGTGCATATCAGCGCCTTCAGTTCTCCGCTCTTGAACCGGTTCTCCACCTCTACCCTCACATCCCTTGAAAGCGAGCCGTGGTGCAGTTCCATGTCCTCATATCCGAGCATTGAATATTGCAGTGCCAGTTTCTCGCCTGTCTCCCTGGTGTTCACGAAGAGAAGCGATGCCATTGATTTTTCCACAATCTCCCTGGCTCTTCTCAGGCATGAGACCCACTCCTTCTCCGAGGAAAGCATCGCAGCTATCTTTTCATCCTCTTCATCAGGCACAGGCATCTCCACATCCATCTCCATCTTCCGGATACGGGAAACATCGACGATCTCCACATCCCCGTCCTTACCGACCAGAAATTTTCCAACTTCTTCCGGGTCACCCACCGTTGCCGATAGACCTATTCTCTGAAATTCTCCGGCCATCTCCACAAGCCTTTCCAGAACCACAGATAACTGCGCTCCCCTCTCATTGTCCGCAAGTTCATGAATCTCATCCACTATCACATATCGCACATTCCTGAGAAGTTCCCTGAGTTTCGAGCCTACGAGCATTATCTGCAGGGTTTCCGGCGTGGTAATCATGATTTCTGGCGGAGCTTTGACATGCATCCTCCTCTCCTTTTCCGTGGTATCACCATGTCTCACGGATATCCTTATGTCCAGCTCCTTCCCGAACTCCTTCAGCCTCTTCAGCATATCCCTGTTGAGCGCTCTCAATGGAGTAACATATATCACGCCAATCCTCCTTTTCTCCTCCATGAGTCTGGAGAAAATCGGTAACATCGCAGCCTCCGTCTTTCCCATCCCTGTGGGGGCGATCAGCAGCACATTCTTTCCCTGAATTATGGGGCCGAAAGCAGCGCTCTGCGCCTCGGTAGCCTGAAGTATGCCGAGTTTGCGGGCTGCGTCTCTGACAGCGGGGTGAAGGATTGAGGATGGCACGGAGGGAAATGGATTTGGTTAAAGGAGTTTTGTCATGTTTCGCAGGCACAGTGGAAAGTGGAGGGGGAGGTTAAGGATGTTGGTAAATATGTAATAGAATATGTCAGAAACCTTATAACCTCTCTCTGTTATAGAGATATGCTAATCGGAAATCATAGAAAAGAATCCAAATATCCAAAGGTGTAAAAATGGAGATTAAAGAAAAAAATAAGAACATAAATCAGCTTAGAATGGTTGCAGAGCTTTCGAAAGATGTCATTGATAAACAGTGGCAATCGATAGACTCTCTTAGAAATAGAGCCGCATTGATGATTACTACAATAACAATATTTTTGGGATTTGTTCTTAAATCAGATTTAAAATGAAGCTCCCAACCGCAGCAAGCTGCGGGGTATCTTCATTAGAAGGATGACAACTGCAATTGAGTCAGATTTCCTCCCTGCTCTTCAACATATTTCCTGATCTTTTCGAGACCGCCGTATTCACTCACTGTGTCTA
>JAJRTH010000028.1 GCA_024278375.1 archaeon
AAATCCACCGGACTATAAAAATGGCCAGATTGTTATAGATAATGTTGAAGATTATATCTCTGATGGATTCCAATCCTATCTCTATTCTGGTCATGGATTGGTATTTTCTGCAGATATTGATGGAGATGGATGGACAAACGGTGAGGAGATAATGATGGGCAGAAACCCATTTGTTAATGATAATCCTCTCAAGAGACTGTATTATGTGAAGGGGACTGCTGGACTGGAAAACGCTTTCGGAGGGGGGCCCTTGTCTGGATCCGCATCATTCGGTCTGTATTTTGATGGAGCTGATCTCTCAGGAGAAACGATAGATGGGGAAAATGGCTGGCTGACTGTTTATATTGTTGGAGGGTTTGATGCCCAGATAGGTATAAACATTCTGGACTTCTCAAGTTTGTCTCATATTATTTCTGATTTTACCGGGATACCCACCCTGGATGTAGGCTTTACAGAAGTCCACAGCATATCCAGCATAGATGAGGACTGGCCGCCACAATCCGCCACCATCCACCTCTTATGTTTTGATATAGAGAAGGGATGGGAGGTGAAGTTAAATCGCATAGGCCTCACCTTCGGCCTGGGTGTTGAGGGTTCAATCTTTCAGGCGGACATAAACCTTAAGAACATAATGGACACTCTTATATCAAACGGAGTGACCATAGAACAGTCGGTGATAGATATGATAAAGGCAAGAGGAACCGGTACAGCCGATCCGAAAGAATGGATAAGTACAACATATAACTTCTTCAATGCAGTGCTGAGCGGGGGTTATGACACGCTGGGGATTGGGCTGGACATAGTGGAGGGACTGAAAAAATTGGAGATGGGTGAAGACGTGAATAATTCATATATCCGGTCAATAAGCTATGGAGGGTGAGACAATGAGAAGAGCAATCGCTGGTATCGCAACTATATTCATATTTTTCATAATTGTTGCTTCGACCAATGCAAATTCTTTATGGCCAGAGCCAAGAGCAATTCCAGAGGGTTCTAATTATTTAGAAGGTGTAGGAAATATCTCTTATCCTACTGTCTCAAATATTTCATCCGTGGGGTCTCTGCTTCCAAACACTATTCTAGTAGGGAATATTATGGGAGATAAAGCACCTGAAATAATAGGTGTAAGTTACCTTGACTATAGTCTGAAGATATTTGATAGCGAGCTAAATTTACTGTGGTCTTTTCAGGATAGAAACGATACTTCTTTACAAAAAGAGAAAGACTACTGGGATTTAATTCCGGCTGTGACAATTGGTGATGTGGATGGAGATGGAGCTATGGAAATAGCTTTTTCATTAACCTCTGCAGATTCCGATTCAAGTACACTTCATCTTTTCAAGGGCAGTGGAACTGAACTTTGGAGGTTAGAAATAGATGGAAAAATTACAAAATATTCTCTACATATGTGCGATGTAAACGGAGATGATGAAAACGAAATATTATTTGGTGCCAAACAGATATATGTGGTATCTGGCAACGGAACCTTGATTTACAGGAGCAACATTAACCTCGACGATTTTCAGGGAATATCCAACATTGTTGTGAATGGAAGCAGGGTTGTGGCTACCATATGGCATTATTCGAAAGAAGAACTATCTGATATGACAAACGGTCCCGTAAATACTTCAACTAGGCCCATTTACTCAGAGTATGTTCTTTATTATTTTGTTTATGAAAATGGTACTTTATCTGCAATATGGAATAGAAGTTTGGAAACATCAGCAGATTCTTTTAGTGAATATAATGGAGTTTTTGCTTCCCCTAAATTTGAATATGGCCTTCTAGTGAAACAATATTCGCTGGAAGTGTTTGATATTAAAAGTGGAAACTTTTTATATAGTATCGAATCTCCAAAAAATTTGTACCCATCGCCTTTCTCTTCATCGTTAATAATCACTAACAAGGGTATTTTTTGGAATGGAGAAACATTTATAATGTATATAGAAAATGGTGGTGTTCAATGGATGTTTTCAGCTAATACCTCTCTCATGGGGGGCATATTTCATTCCATATCTTTGTTCGATGTTAACAATGATGGAGTTGAAGAACTTATAGCCAAAAAAGGATGGGGAAAAATAATGTATATAGATGTTGAAGGAGGAGAAAAGATAGGTGAATATGATATATGTACCTCTGAAAAGGAGGCGTTTACACCCACTTTAATACACGCCGACATAGACAACGACGGATTCGATGAGATAATCACAACAGATCCAGAGGGAAGAATAGTGATAATCGATAATGGTACTCCACCAAAAGAAGAAAAACTTCCCATAGAACTGGTGGCAATAGCCGGAATAGGAACAATTATAACTACCTCAGCGGTCATATGGATATGGAGGAAGAAAAGGAATGAAAAGTAATGTATACATGGGAGACATAAACTTCAAGAACATAATGGACACTCTTATATCAAACGGAGTGACCATAGAACAATCGGTGATTGATATGATAAACGAAATAGGAAGCGGTGCAATCGATCCGAAAGAATGGATAAGTACAACATATAACTTCTTCAATGCAGTGCTGAGCGGGGTTTATGAAACACAGGTAATGGAGCTGGAGATAATAGAGGGGATTTTATCTGCAACATATGATGAGAATTTCGCAAACCAGTACATAAGAAACATAAATTTTGGAGGTGGAATATGAGGAGGGTGGCTCTATCAATTATTTTTTCATTATTTTTGATAGTCTCTTTAGTGGCTGTCGATGAGGGGGTAGGCTCCTGGAGAACATATAGTGGAAATTCTCAGCGTTCTAATTATATTGAGAGGGCTGGAAATATAACTTATCCCATAATTAAAAATTATTCGATAGAAAACTATTTTACAGGCATTCCCGGGCCAGTTATGTTGGTTGGGGATGTGAACCAAGACCCATTTTTGGAAATAGTGGCCATTTCTGAGAAAACCAACACTCTTTATGTATTCGACCATAACCTTTCTCTTTTATGGAGTTTTAAAGTGAGCAATCCTCCATTATCAGAAGAGAAGTATTCAGAATGGAACAAAGTTTCTTCTCTCGCTCTTGGTGACATTGATGGAGATGGCGATGACGAGATACTTTTTTCTATGTGCGAGGACCGTTCTAACCAAACCATTCTCCATGCATTTAACGGAGATGGCAAAGAACTTTGGGACAGAACCTTTCTAGGTAGGATAACAAAACAGGGCATTCTAATGGATGATCTGAACAATGATGGGAGAAAAGAGATAATCGTTGGATCAAGCAATATTTACATCTTAAACGGTGAAGGAGATATATTATCTGTTAGAGAATTGAAATTCGACGAATACACTGGTGTATCAGAAATCGCATTAAAAGATAATAAGTTATTAGCGTCTATCTGGCATTATTCTTCGCAGGATCTTGAGAGATATAGTCTAAGTGGGGAGCAGTCCTACGGTACGGACAGAGTATGGTATTCCTTTCTCAATTTGGCTCTCTTTAGAATAGGTGAAAATTTAAGTTTAGAGCCAGTTTGGCAGCATGAAATGGAAGATAGTGCTGCAGCATATTCAGATACATATTATAATTTCTATGTCTCTCCATCATTCGAGATAGCCTTTTTTATCCATCATAATGGTATTAAAAAGATATATGTGAATAACGGCAGTATGAAAGAAATAGCGAAATGGAATGTACCAATGGGAGTTTATTGTTCAATCGGAAATGAGAGTTCCTACTGGACATATTCCACATCTATTTTTTCTTTATGTGCTGAAGACAATTGCCCAACATGGATGAAAAATTATACTCAATCATATTCCAACCTATTTCACGGTATTTTAGTATTTGATGTAAACAATGATGGAATTCAAGAAATAATAGCTGCAAAAGGAAGCGATATTGTCTTTTTCAATGCAAATAATGGCGATGAAATTCTAGAAACGAATATTTTTGCAAAAGAAACTATGTTCACACCTGAAGTTCTTTTACACGCCGACACAGACAACGACGGATTCGACGAGATAATCACAACAGACCCAGAGGGAAGAATCGTTATAATCGACAATGGAACCCCACCTAAACCTCAGGAATCCGGAATATCCATGGAAACAATGGCAATAGCCGGAATAGGAGCAATAATAACCACCTCAGCAATTATATGGCTATGGAGGAAGAGAAGATAGATCGCTCAATGCCGGGTTCGACTTTTCATACAGATGATAGAATTGCATTTACCCCTGTATGAATTCTTCAGAACAGATAGAACACGGGATTTCCGAAAATAAGTGTCAGCACGAACCCTATCGTTATCGGCACTATGAAGGGGACCTTTGGTGTGACCCAGAGCCTTTTTATCCCTGCGTTCTCCAGCGCATCCCAGTCGATTTCCATGTACTTTCTCGGAAGTAGGATTCTTCTCGGCCTTCCGTTCTCCACAACCAGCATGGGCCAGACCTTCCTTTTTCTCGCGCTCTCAATATCCAACCTGTATCCCAGCAGCATCTCCGGAAAGCTCTTGTCTCCTTTCATCAGGTTGAGAACAAGGAAGTAAAGCGGCAGAAGGACAACCGTGAGCGATGCGAGGAGAAGCACGGAGAGAGAAAAGGGAAAGAGCACGGAAAGCTCCTCAGGGGGATTATGGGCGAAAAGACCGGTGAAATCCGGGTATCTGTAGAACAGAAGGGTAAGCATCACCAGAGCCTTGGCATCCGCCGCACCGTGGATAACGTTTGTGTAGTAGAGAACGAAGAAGAATATCGAGACGGCCACTGCGGAGAGCGCTCCCAGGAAAAGGGGCTCGTCTCTCATGGTTATGTATCCCCAGACAAAGCCGGCGAAGGATACCAGATAAATCAGGAAAAACGGCCATGTCACCCTTATATCGCTCAGTTCATCCCTTTCGACAAGGGCCTCTACGAGTGTGCCGAAAAGCGGAAGGAGCATTATCAGCAGAGCCGGATTTCTCCCGTATGCCTCAACACCGTAGAAAATCAGGGCCGGAATCCCCATGAACCACCATATCCATTTCGGAACCAGTCTCGTTTTCAGGTCATGATAGGATGCATAGAGCAGACATGAGATGGCGATGATGATTTTCAGTTCGTCATACACGGGGGACCATATATCGATGCTTAAATATGCTTTCCCCATGTCTCTCGGGGAACGAAAGGGATTTACGGACAGAAAGATATCACCCTCTGTGCAGGACAGCAGAGTGCCCTCATGGATAACGCCGGAGACATGCATCAAGTGTAAGGGAGCCAGGAACATGTGCGAGCTCGGATACTGCCCGATACTGGAGTCCGCAAAAGATAGCTTTCCGAAGATCGAATTCCACGGAAAGGATATGTTCGGTTCCTCACCTCCATCCATATTCGTGGGAAGGTACGGTTATCCCAAGGTCTATGCGGGGCCCGTGCTCCCTCCCTTCGTTTCAAAGGATGTCGAATTTCTAGGTCTCTCTTCCGGGCTATATGGGATGGGAATAACGGAGATAATAGGCAAGCGGAGCGCTCTCTACCGCACTAGCTCGATATACGATGTCCGCCGCCCCAAGGAGAAGGGAGGAGTTCTCGAGGCGACCCAGCTGCTGGCAATGGCGGAAAGCCCGTTGATCTCGAGGTGAAGCTCGCTAAGGAGGTGAAAGGCAGCGCAAAGCTTGATTTCTTCCATGCACCCCTCGGTCCCAGAACGGATGCGGAGAAGGCCAGAATAACCGAGAACCCTGTGGTTCCAAGGAAGGTGGATGCTCTGGTCGAGGATTCGGATGCGAGAGCAACGGATGCCGTAGAGGAGCTTTACAGGGCCGGTATAGAGATAGATCGGACACAGAACCTTCTATCGGCGGGACTCCTCGGAAGCAAAAGATACAGGAGGATGGTGCCGACAAGATGGTCCATAACCGCTGTGGATGACATGCTAGGAAAAAGGCTCATGGAAAAGGTGCGATATTATCGGGAGATGGGCGAATTCGAGCTTTACGGGAACACATACCTGGGCAACCACTTCAACATACTCCTTATACCTGAGGAATGGGGATTCGAGATGGTGGAGATGTGGATGAAAGGCTCTTACTGGAGCCCTCAGGATGTGACCCTCAACGACTGGGAGCCATTCGAGGGGAGAAAGACATACGCGGAGAACATAACAGGAGGGTATTATGCGGCAAGGCTTGCAGTGCTCGAGCATCTGTATAGAAGAGGGAGGAGCGCAAAGGTGCTGATTTACAGGGAGATATCGCCGGAGTACTGGGCACCTCTCGGGGTCTGGGTTGTCAGGGAGACCGCAAGAAAAGCGATGGAATCCGAACCGTTGAGGTTTTCGGACATGGAGAGCGCTCTGAAAACAATAACCGGAAGAGTGCATAACAAGGAATGGATGAAACACAGTCACACCGTCATGGAACTGAGGTTCCAGAGAAAACTGAGCGATTATTGGGAGTTGTGAGAAAAAACTCCTTTAAGCACAACGATTTTCCCCTGTGCCCGCCATGGAACCGGTGTTCGGAAGGAGAGCGCTCCTCATAAACGGAGAAAAGAGGACTCTGGTCATTGCAGACCTCCATATAGGCGTTGAATACGAGCTGGAAAAGAAGGGGATAAGAATTCCCAGGCAATGGGAAAACATCGCCGAAGAGGTTAAGAGACTGAAGTGTGAGACGGAAGCGGAGATGCTGCTAATAAACGGCGATCTGAAACACGGCATACCTTCTGAAAAAGGGGAGTTCAGGGATGTCAGGATGTTTTTGAGGGAAATAAACGGTTTTTTCGAGGAGATTCACATTGTAAAAGGAAATCACGACGGAGGATTGCAGTACGATGTGCCCGAGCGAGTCAATCTGCATCCGGGCTCCGGTTTTGTACTTGAGAAGATAGGGATATTTCACGGCCATGCGTGGCCCTCGAAGGATGTCATGGAGAGCAATGTTCTGGTAATGGGGCATATGCACCCGGCCATAAGATTCACGGATTCTCTTGGAAATTCTCAGGGCGAGCCGTGCTGGATAAAGGGGAAGTACGGGGAGAAGGAAATTATAGTGATGCCGGCCATGAGCAAATTCTACGGCGGAGTGGCGATTAATGAGGGAAAGTTCCTCGGACCGATGCTTAACTCGGAAGAATTCGATGCGGAAAATGCAAGGATATATCTCCTCGACGGAACATACATGGGAAAAATCGGTGAAATAAAAAAGAGGGGTGATGGCCCCTCTGAGGTGGTGGGATAGGGTGACGAGCGCATCTTCCGATGCAAGAATCTCTCTTCTTTCATTCCTTATATATGATTTGGTACAACGGTGGAACAACATTCCTCATGTGGATTGAGAAAGTTTTGTATAGAGGAAGCTATCTCAACAACTCCCGAAACAGCCCCGTGGTGTAGCGGTCAATCATACCGGACTTTGGATCCGGTGACGGGAGTTCGAGTCTCCCCGGGGCTATCTCACACCAACTCGTATGTGATTCTAGTCCTCATCTTACCTTTGCTCTCCTTCTTGATTATCTTCAGGGTTCCGATTTCCGAGGTGTTTCTTACATGGGTTCCAGCACATGGGCATATCTCGTCTCCGACCTGCACGATTCTCAGTTTTCTGATGGATTTCGGCAGGAGTTCCATGTTGCAGCGCTCCACACCTGCCTTTTCCTCCGCCTCTTCACGGCTCAGCTCGTATATCTGAACTTCTATGTTCTGCGATATCCTGCGGTTGCATTCCTCCTCAATCCACTCGACATCTTCCTGCGTCAGTTTGAGCGGATGGAAATCTATCCGCGCTTTTGCCTTGTAGAGCTGGTTCCCCACGGTCTTGGCCTGCCATCGATCCCAGACAACGGCGGAAATGATGTGCTGCGATGTGTGGGCTCTCATGTGTCCGTATCTGCGCTCCCAGTCTATTATGCCGTGCACTTCCGTACCCTTGACGGGTGCGGCCCCCTCGAGATAATGTCTTACACCGCCCTTCTTGGAAACCGATATCACTCTGGTACTACCTCCTTCCCATATTAGTCTGCCGGTATCGGACGGCTGACCTCCGCCCTCTGGATAGAACGCTGTTCTGTCGAGTATGACCCAGTCGTCTCCGGCCTTTGTCACGGTGCCCTCGAAGTCCTTAATATAGCACGCTTCCGCATCTTTCATGTACAGAAACTCGGTCATATTTCGGCATATGTATCCGGTTTAAACCGTTTTCTGAAAAAGCCGGCAAAAGTTTTAAAAACGGATAGGGTATGCGGCGACTGCCCCCTTGGTTTAGGAACCGCAGAAGACAGAGGCCGCCTCTTTCCGGCCAGGATACGGTTCAGGAAAAGGGGGAAGTATGACAACATAATAAAAGAGGTGATAAAATGGAAAGAGGTGATGACGATGGCAGTAGTCACAAACCCGCTGGGCACCCATGTGATCCTGGACCTCTACGACTGCGAGGCCCCGATACTTGACAGTCCGGATAAGGTGGAGGCGGTTCTCAAAAAAGCGGCGGAAGTGGCCAATGCCACGGTTATAGGCTCTGTTTTCAGGAAATTCTCGCCCCAAGGCGTTTCCGGTGTGGTTGTTGTGTCCGAGAGTCATCTGGCAATCCACACATGGCCCGAGTACGGTTATGCCTCTGTGGACATATATACCTGCGGAGACCACACAATGCCCTCCAAGGCCGGCGAGTACATAATCAATGCCTTCGAATGTAAAAGACCCACCATCGTCAAGATGGACAGAGGAGTGCTGTTCAAAGATGAATGAGTTCACTGAGTGGTACAGCCGCGGATACGGCGTCACTTTCAGAATAAGAAAGAAACTGCTGGAAGAAAGGAGCGAGTATCAGAAAATAGAGCTTTACGAGACGGACGGTTCCGGAAAGATGCTCGTTCTTGACGGAGCAATACAGTTTGTCGAGAGATGGGAGAGCACATATCATTAAATCCTGGTACATCCAGCGATGCTTGCCCATCCAGACCCGAAAAAGGTACTGATAATAGGTGGTGGGGATGGAGGAGCGCTCCGCGAGGTTTTGAAACATTCGGTCGAAAAGGTCATTATGGTGGAGATAGACCGGAAGGTCGTCAATTTCGTTAGGAAACACGTGCCGATAGACAGAGGTGCCTTCGATGATCAGAGGACAGAGCTGATAATCGGTGACGGTGTGGAATACGTGCGTACAACGGAAGAGAACTTCGATGTCATAATCATAGACTCCACTGACCCTGTCGGACCTGCCGTTTTCCTGTTCAGTAGGGAGTTCTACCGCGCCTGTTATGAGATACTGGGGGAAAAGGGAATTCTGGTGACTCAGGCAGGCGGTTCTTATTTTCATATAGAGGAGTTCGTGAAGTCTTACGAGAACATGAAAAGAGAATTCGATGGTGTTTATGGCTTCGCCTTTACGATCATAGGTTACGCTCCTCCTTGGAACTTTGTTGCCGGTCTCAAAGGAAGCATAGACTTCGAAAATATTGATGTCGCCCGTGGAAAAAGAATAGATACCGAATATTACGACCCTGAGAGGCACATTAATATGCTCTTCCTTCCAAGATTTCTGAGGAAGAGGCTCAGATTTTAGTCAGGTTCTTTCTGTAAACCTCGCCTCTGGGCTCTTTCTCGGCGAATACCTCTCCGGAAAACGAGAATACCTGTGTCTTTCTGTCCTTCCAGCAGTTCCTGGGAAGCCCGGCCTTTAGACAAGTATAGCTCAAAAACTCCTCCACATCCCACCTCTCCTCCACGGGAACCTGGGGGAGAAGGAGACCTCTGGCAAACCCCTTTTGAACTATCAGACCATCCCGCCCTATTACTATCTTTTTAAGATATTCCCTCGGACTTTTTACCTGAATTAGTCTTGGTGGCGTCAGAAGGCTTACCTCAACAACTATATGGTCAAGATCCTCGGGGCCGAGAGGATAGAACCGGGGGTCATGGGTTGCCTCAATTGCGCTCTTAACCAGAGCCTCTCTAAGCGGAAAATACGGGCCCGGGTAGCCTATGCAGCCCCTCAGTTCCAACATGGGATAGGTATTTATGGTGGTGAATACGCCGCTGGGCCTCTCGAACGATTCCGGGAATTCTATTTTCGGCAAAGGTTCTTCCCTTACATATGCTTCTATTATCACCCTGGCAGCCCTGACGGCAAATTCACCTTCTTCATCGGAATACATCGGCGAGTCTAAAGAGAGGGCGGTTATAAGTTTTCTGGAACAAATGCGAAACTGTTCCCTTTTTTACGTCCTTATCTGTCGTCCGACCATTTCATCGGCGGTTTTCAGGAACTCCTTCCTCTTGTCCGCCGGAATCGTACAGCCCGAGGCTATGTTGTGTCCTCCCCCACTACCACCGAATTTCGATGCCGCCCTGCATACTTCGGCAAGGTCGAGCCCCTTTGAGACAAGATATCTTGTACCTCTCGCGGATATCTTCATCCTATTCCTCTCGAGTTCCGTCAGGCAAAAAACCGGTTTTTCCTGGTTCAAGAGATACTGCATCCCTATGCCTGCCTGGGCACTTGCCACCTCGCTGCTGTACGACCAGAACCACTGTATGTGCCCCATCTCTCTGGCACCGTTTTTCTCAAGGGTAAGAAGGGCCTTCATGAGCTCCTCTGCATACTCCTCCGCCATCTCTTTCGCTCTGTACATGGCCTCTTCATCCCCAAGTCCGAGAGCCACTCCGGTACCCGCATCTTTCTTGGAGGTGGCCTCCATATAGTCCGCTATTTCTGAGACATAGATGCCTAGCGAAGTTATGATGTATCTCATGGTTATCAGTTCATCTGCTATGTCAGGCCTGCATCCCTGTTTCAAAAGCCTCAGAAGCAGCAGGGAGCCTAGCCTTTTTTCCTCATCCTCGTCCAGTTCTGAGGGCCTTTTTCCCTCGTCTATGCCCAGTTCTTTCAGCAGATGTCTGACTCTGTCCTCCCTTCCGCTTAGCCCTCTTATAAAAGGGTCGCATGAGCCGGAAATAGCATTTATAAGCGGCGAGTTCTTCAGATTGAGCCCTTCCTTGGAAGATATCAATCCCTCTTTTTCTCCCATCCGCGCAATCTTTGCATTCAACCCGGTGAACCCACCAACATGCTGCCTGTCTCCCGTGCTGCCCACAAGGGAGAGATGTGCCAGGTTCGAATTTTTCGGATTTATGGCCAGTGCCTGCAAGAATGCCATGCTGGAGCCAGAGGCTTCCGTTGTCCCGTCTATACCATACCGATGAGAATTTATTTCCAGGACCTTTTCGGGCGACTCTCTTGGAGTATGGTGGTCCAGTACGATTACATCCGCATCCAGCGAAGCGAGCCTTTCCGCATCTCCGCTGCCCATATCGAGAAAAACGACCAGTTCATCCCTTTCCTTCCCAATCCACTTTGTAATCTCCTCGTTTATGCCGTTTATTATCGACAAATGGAATTCTCTGTCCTCCCTTGCAAGTGCCTTTGCGAGGATGGAAGCTGCGGCAATCCCATCCGCATCATGATGCGAAAACACCCTTACGGTCGATTCGGAGGAAAGCATCTTTTCTGCGGCCAGATTCAGGTCGGAAACGAGTTGTTCAGGGATCTGAAGCCTGAGCATGTCTCTCCTTATTTGATCTCAAGCTCAGCCCTATCCAGGGAATACTTCCATTTCTCCGGTATCTCTCCGGTCCTCTTGTAATATCTGGTAAGGCGCCTTATCTTCACCTCTACAAGCTGAAGGCCTCTCCTGTTGGATTTGTCCTTGGGGTTCTCTTTCAGGTGCTTGTTGAGATTTATAGCTTTCTTCATGAGGAATGTCATATCCTCCGGTATCTTCCATGTAATGCCGTTCTCTTTGAGTATCTTCTTTATGCTCTTCCCTGTGGCCAGTTTAACACTGGGTACTCCGTACTGATCCCTGAGAATGGTGCCTATCATTGGCATGGAATAGCCGGCTTTTGACAGAGACACCACCTTCTCCTCGATGTCCTTTGCGCTCAGCGATACCCAGTCCGGGTTTTTCGACACCACAGGTCTGTGAGAACCTGACCTTCCTTTTTTTCTTGCATGCATCCTTGCCATGGAGTGCCTCCAATCTGCGATTTTGCGGGATAAAAGTACTGATACTTAAACCTAATCCTGAGAGAAAACCCGTTGTCGGGAAGTATTGAATTTCAGTCGGCGAAACATTAAAAAAGGTGATGTTATAGCGCACTTAAAACTGCTGAAGAGGATTTGCAATGAAAAGGAGCTCACGAGTTTGGAAAAAAAGAGGCCAGATGCGATGGAAATGGCGAAAGAAGCGTATGAGAGAGAGAAAGAGAGCTCAGAAACTGAGAAACAGATAAGGGGACGTAGGCTAACCAGGCAGACTGGCGGGCTCCAGTTAAATGGATGATTGTCAACGGGTATGCTCCGAGAGTTCCTGGCCAGAACTCGATGATGAATAACTGGAGCGATGACATTGACCCTGATTTTCAGGGGGATACCCGCTGATCTGGGTTCGAATCCCAGCGTCCCCATCTTCAATTTTTAAGTTCCCGTATTCCTCGACATTAGACCCTCTTTCTTCAATTTTTACACTCATCTATATCACCACCTTATTTCAATTATTTGCCGTTTTTCTATGAAATTTTCCCTCATCACTCTCAATTTCTGTAGATATCTTTCAGTAGTCGCAATACTTTCGTGTCTCATTTGTTTTGATATATAATCGAGAGGCAATCCAGCTTCATCCATCAGATTCGCAAAAGTACGCCTGAGTGTGTGCGTCCCCCCTTCTACAAAGATTCCATGCTGTGCAAGCTTGGCCTTAATGAGGATCCACTTATTATCTAAGGATGTTGGAGAAGAATACGGCTTAAGCTTTTTTCTGTACTGTATCAGCACCTCATCAGGCACCACAACATGACGTCCTCTTGCCTTTTCTTTTGCCATATCAATAAGTCCATTCCGGTATTCGATATATCGCTCTCTGATCTTCTCAAAATCAGGATGTATGTCAATAAAAGCCTCTTTTCCACCCATTTTCCCCTTTCCAATGACCCTCATCATATATCTGTTCGCATTGAAAACTCTGAGATCTTGCATCTTAATTGTCATCCACTCATGCCTCCTCAACCCTTGCAGAATACCCATACCAAGTATCATAAGCAGCTCTGGATCATCCTTACAGTACTGGAATGCCAGAGATGCCTGTTCCTTTGTTAACCAAGTTCTTACCGGCTCTTTTTTTGGGAACTGCCCCTTCATCCCCACATACTCAAAAACTGGATTCCCGACCATAGACAGGAAATGGTTCAATCTAGACCATTCCCATTTTGACCAGTTAAGAGTCGCAAGCATGATCTTAATAGCCTCATCATCAGGAATCTTCTCATAAGGATCCAACCAGAAGATGTGCTTAGGACTCGTAGGTTTTCCAGCTGCTTCCAGAGCTTCAGATACCCTTTCTATAATCCGCACATCTTTCCTTAGCTGCCGTTCGCTCATCTGAGCAGCTCTTTTGATTTTCTTATACCTTGCCAGCTCTCTCTGAAGTCTTGCATTCACTCTCCAGCCTCCACAACCTTCTCTTTTTCATATTTTCTTATGATTTCTCCAACGATGCTGCATGCTTCGCCCCAGAAACGAACCCGACGATTCGCCCCGAGACGAAACTCCTGTGCTGATGCAAGTCTATAACCCTCTAAATCCCCTTTTTCGATTATCTTCCTCCATTTTTTCTCTTCTTCGATTGCGATCTGTTGCTCAAGAACAAATCTATGTAATATTTCATAAGCTATATTAAGTCCGGCTGTCACTCATAATCCCTCCTCTCTGGATAATACTCATAAGTGTCGCCCGATCCAGAAAAAGAATGAGAGGCCGAAGCCTCTCGGGGATTTCGGGAGGAAAAAAGGTGGGAGGAAGTTTGTTCATCTTGATCCATATCTGTCTCAACCACAGGGACAGATTCCAGAATACCTCCTGAGGCCTTCACTTCATTTCCTGGTTTTTGTCTCAAATCCTGAGACTTTGCCCTGGCAATGAAAGGTTTGAAGCTTATGATCTCGAACTTCTTCAGAATCTCCCAGGCAATGAGTTTCTTCATCTTGAAGAGCTCAACATCCTTTTTTGAGAAGTAGTTGAAGAAATAGGCTACATTCTGCGAATCCGTGGCATCGATATCGAACTTTGCAATGTAGAAGCCATCATTTGAGAATATTGATCCAGAGTATTCCGGATGCCTCTGCATCCATTTTCTGATGCTGTGATACTCGTTGTAGTCAAAATAGACAAAGACTCTCACACCATCACCCCTGAAGCCATAGAACGCACAGCAATCGCACCACACCGCGGGCATACTGATTCCATAGCCCAATCCTTTTCCTCGAAGCTATAGCCACATACAGAGCATCTGAGAGGCATCACACTCACTCTAACACCTCCTCTCTTGGAGCTATGACAATCATTAGGTGATACTTTTCATTCACTAAGAAAATCGGCGGGGCATCCTCCACTTTCGGAATATATCTCTTTATGTTTTTCAAGAAATCAGTGAATATGAAACGCTCGAACAGAGACTCTTCTACATGCTCCATATCGTACCAGAAACCCTTTCCATTCCGTTTTATCATCGAATCAATCTGAGGAATGTAGGGATACTCTTCGAGTTCACTATTAATCCCAATCAACTCTGCAACAGCTTTTACATCTATATTTCCTGTTAGTGAAACAGTATGATCCACCGAAACTAGAACAGCATCTCTTATCTTCACACTTTCACCCCCTCAATGTGAGCTATCACATCAGCACTCACAAAATCGGCCCTTTTGAACAGCTCAATCTTTACTCCATGTCTCCGAGGATTCCTTGTCATCCCAATGCTTATGATTTCCCCGTGTCTTTTCATATCTCCCAGTACAACACCGATATATCGCCTGTCAAACCAGTTAGCTCCCATCTCATCCAGCCTGTTATAGACATCAACAGCTGAGATCACCTCCTTTTCAAGCAGTAGATCGTAGACCACATCCCTTAGTAGCATCATGACATCCGGATGCTTTTTCTGAACCTTCTCAACAACATCTCTGAATTCTTCTCTTCCAGATCTGCCCTTCTTCTGCTGCTTAAGAAAGTCATCAAGAGTCAGTGTTGTGTATGTTTTTATATCTCTTTTTGTGAAAACAAGATCTTCCGTCATGCCTCAGCCTCCCTTTCAAGTAGATATCCGACTCCAACACTCAACGCACACACTGGGGTCCACCCTTCTTCAGCTGCTTTGTTCAGCTCTTCTGTCAGCTTAAAAGGATATTCAACCCTCAGCTCTTTGTACTCCTTCACTCAACCACCTCCGGAACAACATCCTTGTCTTCGAACTCTTCCTCAGACTCATACCATCTTATGTAAAGCATAGTTATGCCTGAGAGTCCAGCAAGAATGAAAAGAACACCGGAGATTCCACTATTGAGAATTCCAAATATGAATGCCATAAAGACAAGTGCAAGATTAACTTCATGGAAAAAGTGAAAAAGTTGCACCCAGTTCATGCCGGCACCTCCAGTTTTGGCAATCCTAAGATAGATGCTCGGATTTCCACTTCTCCAGTTTCATCCCACTCTGAAAGTACTTTCAAATATGCCCAACCAACCCACACTCCGCAATGCGGACACTGCGATCTTAAAGTATGTTTATGCCGTGGATTTCCCTTAAAACGGTTTGTTTTGAACGAAAGACCACACTCAGGACACTGAAAAACAGGCATTATTCCACCACCTCATCCGGTTGATGCCATTCTCCTTTGTCTATGAACTCCAGAATTGCAAGTGCCTTGCTTACATCCTTCGCAACCTGCTCTATCGTCCAGAGATCCAGTTGATCCTCTACAATCATAAGATCAACTGCGGGATTCACAGGCTTGAGCTCAGTATGCACTCCTTCGAACATGTTTTCAAGTCTTGCTTTCAGTAAAGTTGCAAAACCGGTCATAGATGTGTTTGTATGCCATATGTATCTCTTACGTCCTCCCATCAGTTCGACCTTGTTTCCACCAGGGGTCCATATAAACCTCAGATGCCAAACTTTCATGCCAGCACCCCCTGCTTCGCCATCACAATCCTCCCGTGCTCATCCACTCCGACAAGCAGGAGATCTCCTGGAGCTATACCCCGCTCCCGGGCAACATCTATCGGGATTGTGACTTTAACGCCATAATCCCCGTTTTTCTGCACTTTTACGAGTCCGTACATGTTTCTATTCAGCGTCATGTCTCTGAGAAGAGACATATAGTTTATAAAGGTTTTCGTTATTGGAAAACCAACAACCACTAACCAAAAATTACAGTAAATTTCTAATAACCAGAAACAAATACCTAATTGTGAAAAAAACAAGAACTTATCTCATAGATCCACTTTCAAAAATGACGCTGTATGTTATGCTTGAGAAAGATAGAGAAAGAGTCATTTCAAAAGTGGCTGAAGATGTAGCTGAAATCACAGAATCAGGTATAAATTCAGTAATACGGAGAATTGAAACAATGGAAGAGATGGGGCTAATATCAGAAAAAGGAGTTTATGAGAAAAGATATATTAAGATTACCGAGAAAGGCAAGAAAATAGTGGAGAAGCTGAAGGAAATTGATGAGATATTGGAGGAATGAGTATGAAAAAACCATCTGGAATGCATCTTTTAAAGGGTGAAAAGGTGGTGTTTTATAGTAGGAAATCATGGTTAAGCGAATGGATTTTGCTATTTTTAGGAATAATAACGATATGGATTTTTGGCGTTGGACTGATATTCTTCTTATTAGCTTTTCTCAAGATATACGGCACAGAATACGCTTTAACAACCAGAAGGTTTTACTGTAAATATGGCTTAATCTCAAGAAAAGTTTCAGAAGCACATCTAGAAAATATCACTGATGTTTCAATAGGTCAAACAATCATTGGAAGATTGCTGAATTTCGGCAATGTTGTAATACACACAGCAGGAACTGGACCGAGGCAGATGGTGATGGTAGATGTTCCAAATCCAAAAAGAGTTGCTTTGAAGATAAGAGAATTGATAAAAACAAGCCGTGAAGACGCCGGATTAAAGAGAAGGCTCGAAAGAATTGAAGATGAATATCTTATGGGAAAGATTTCAAAAGAGCAGTATCAATTGGCAAGGAGTCGCCTAATGAAAAAATACGGGAAAATAAAGGTAAAAAAGAAGAAAGTCAGAAAGAGTTAAGCATTTCAGCGATTTCTATGCTAGACTTCAATCTGAACTTCATCACCACCTTTCTTACCCTCTCTTTTGCCTCTTCAAGCGTTTTTGAGTCTTCGACTTCGTCCAGTATGTACTCAGCTACCTTTTCAGCGAACACGGTTTTTTCATCCATCATGGGTGTTCCTCCTTGTTTACTTTGTGTTACAGGCAACAACATTTCTTATAATTGTGGACGGTAGGGGGCCGGTGAAAGTGAAAGTGTCTGCATCGTCAAAAGCCGATTGAAAAGCCCCGAGCTCGGTGCGGATCTCGGCAGCACAACATCGGCATAAAGTGAAAGTGTCCCATCCGGCCGGACAGATTCCAGGATATCCTCAGAGGCCTTCCTATCATGCCCTGGAATTTGTCCCAACAGCTGGGACAAAATAGAATATAGATGTGGATATGGCCTTATATGTCTCATAGGTGAGACAAAAACGGCTCTCAGAAATAAGCGATATTGCGATTTCTCCCATTCCTTAATGGTATTAGACCTGCTTTTTTGTGTCCGCTTATATCGTTTTTACAAAAAGGCAAGATATTAAATCTTGCCTGCTTCTTTCAGGCTTCTGACATATCTATCCGAGACTCCGACCACAGAGGCTAGCTTTGATGTGCTCCAATCCGGATGTGCCTCCGCTATCACCTTAATAGCATCAATTTTCTTTGGTTTCTTCTCTACGGCACCTTTGCCCTGTTCCTCCTTCCTGAAGCCCTCAAAATCCTTGCTTGCTATCTCTCTCAACCTTTTCATAGCGTCCTTGTAAGTCATATCTGACAGCTCTCTGAATAAGGCTTCGACATCGATATCTATGTCGAAGTATGCGATGGCCCTGGTGTCATATTTGATCGATGCAGGAGGCATGGAGTGCATATAGACCTCTCCTGGCCCCCATTCTCCGAGCACAACAACCTCCTTCTTCGACTTCTTGTGAAACTCATATTTCGTTAGATATCTGAGTGTTTTTGCGGTTTCCATATCTCTTTGATTTATGAAGATCACCGAAGATCCGAGTTTCCGGATCACAAGTATCATCTTGACCAACTCCAGATTTTCCTTTTTCTTTATCTGCTTTGAATTTGCAAAGAGTCCCGCCTCGTCAAGTATCGTTACAAAGCTGCCCTCATTTGCCAGCTCCCTGAACAGATCAGAAGCCTTCGTTACCTTTGCTATGTTGTCCGTTTCTTCGAGCAGAATGATATTTGTGAGTATCCGATACCCTCTTCTTCTCGCAATATCTGCAAGGTACATTGCGAAATCTGTTTTTCCCGAACCCATGCGTCCTGTGATCAGTGTCACTATCCCGGCCTCAAATATTGACGATACTTCTTCCATACTTATTGCCCCCAAAATTCCTTTCATGAGCCTTTCGGCATCGATCATCTGATTCTGCATATGCCCATACATGACAGCTAGACGTGAAAGATCAGTTTCGATATCCTTCAGATTCTCCCTTATACCCTCCGCCATGACTAGCCTCTTTGCTGTTTCCTCTCTTTGCTTATACTCAGCTCCAAGTCTATGCATTTTCTGAATGAAGATATCGAATTCAACAAGCTCTACTGGATCCTTCACAAGCCCGCCATCGACTCCCAGATGCTCCCTTATCTTTGCATTGACATCACCGCCAAGTGCCCTGACAACCTTATAAAGATCTGCCCCTTTCTCATTCTCCATTGTCTTCCTCCAGTCTCACAATATATTCATCTCCATCTTTCATCCCCGATATAGCCCACTGCAGCGTGTCCCAGCCCATATCTTCAAGAATGCCTTTGTCAATCATAGCAACAGGAAAAGGTCTCAAAGGCAGTTTTCTTTCCGCTCTGTATCGATAGAAGACATGATACACACCATCCTGCAATCGCACTACATACTCTCCTTCCTTGGCTCCAATCTCTCCATCAGTATATCTCTTCATCATATCTTCATAATGCCAGAGATAGAACATGAATATTATTGCAAGTATAAGAAAAGGTATAATGACTAGATCATTCACTTTCAACCACCTCTTCGGGACTCTTCTTTTTTTCAGCTGCTGGAGTCCTGAGCATTCTATTGATCATCTCTTCAAATTCATCCGGCTCCATGAGCTCTGGAGCGTTGGCTTTTTCTGCCACATTGTCGATTATCTTGAAGCGTTCAAGCAGCTTTGCAGCTATCTTGTATGAGTATGAGCTCATGAAGTTTTTTAGCAGGATGTTCTGACGCATCAGAGCTGTGAGCTGCTTCTTCAGATAGAGAAATGCCTGAGATGATGTGTAGTAGTCCAGATTTGCAAGCACGGATTCGGGGAAATAGAGAACCTGATTCTCATCATCTACTTTATCGACAACATAGATATCTGATCCTGGGAGTTTGACCGCCCTGCCTCTTTTCTCATACTCCCTGAACCGTTCCGGGGGGAAATACCAGAGTGCGGAGTTGTCTGTGAAAGATATCGTCTTGAACTCCCCAGATGGAGCTTTTCTGGAGTCTCCTGGAAGTCTGACTTCGAGTATCCGGACATAATCATATGTAAGAAACCTGTAGAGCAGGACAGACCAGATCGGGACTATTGGAATGAAGAAGAGCAGCCACCATTCAAATATGCTCCACAACCCCCAGAGAAGCAGGAAAATGAGGATCGCTCCAACGATGTACTTCAGCTTATGTCTAAGAAAATCCTCATAAAACCAGTGTGTCTTTACTTCCCTTATGATTTTTTCTCCTTCTTCGGATCTGTCCTTATGTAGCATATTCACCTCTCCTTTCGAGATAGAATTTCGTGATCAGATAGGCTATAGGAAGAGCTATGAGGGATGCTATGAATGCCCCCAGTGCTGCTTTCCATTGCACCCATGAAAACTGATCCGGTGTCACTTTGACATAATTCCCTTCCTCTCCTTCACCGATATCTTTCCGAGACAGCTGTTTTTTGATTACCACAGTTCCGAAATCGTGGAAATCCTGTCCAACCCTAACAGTGAGTTCTCCTTGCATCTCATTAAGATATGCTGTGATGATTGTATGTGTGCTGTTAGTCTTGCCGTGTGCAATCTGAATTTCACCGAGTCGGATGTTGTATCTTGTGTTGTTCTTTGTGATGATATGGAACTCAACATGTGTGAAGAGTATCGAAATATTATTTCCCTCTGGTGCATATAGAGATAATGCATCTGTTCTGTCCGTTTTTGACAGAACAAAAACATAAGAGTTTTTTTCTTCGTTGATTATCTTTGTGTTTTAAGCGTTGGCCCCTATACCCATCAGTGAAAAAATAATTATGTGTAAGACTAACAATAAAATTAAAACCCTCTTTTCGCTCATCTTCTACCTCCAAAAGGCAGTTTTCTGATTATGATTGCTGTTGCGATCGTCTGCAATGATGCAAGCAGTATGACGTTCAACCACCCCTCCGGAGCTATCTGCCATTCAAGATACTGTGCGAACACAGCGAAGAGCCAAATTCCAATTCCTATCAATATCCCTATCATTTTTACACCTCATAATAGATACAATATGATTTTGATTATCAGATAGATCGCTATGAAGATGCCGATTCCGACAATTGTAGCTGCAATGGGTTGTGCTATTCCGAATGCTCCTGAAAGTCCTTCGACCGCACCTGTGATAAGCGAAGACAGAAAATTGATTGCACCAGTCACAGCACTCATGATCCAGTTAAAAAGTGCGATTGGTATTGATATGATTGCATCGAGCAATTTCCCGAAAAAATGTGAAAGCATGTCCCAGATTCCGGCAAGCAGTGGATCGGATGGAGAATTAACGAGCTGTAAATACACCTGATCCTGCAGCGGTCCTTTCGTTATACTGAGATAGTGTTCTGTTCCTTCGGACACTCCGTTTTTATACACCACCTTTACCCATAGTGTTTTTGAGCCCCCGTCATAATGATATGTGTATTCATTTGTATATACTGTTGCTACTTTCGATTCTGATGCCCCGATTCCAAAAAATCCCTCTTGCTTTACCCACACTTCATAGTGATCTACCAGAGTAGAATTCAATGCTGTCCATTTTACATATATCTTATAGTATCCTGAAAACCATCCTGTGCTAACATATCCTTCATTTGAATAATCTGTTATGTCAAACGTGGCAGCAGATGCATGTTGCAAACCTGAAAAAAGCACAACTGTCAAAAAAAAGATGCTGATTAAGAGGGTTTTTCTCTTCATCTCAGTCACCTGCTGGGATCATCCTTCTGAATTTCAGGAACAGGTAGAGTATGAACAGGCTGAGACCGACAACAAAGATTGCGACAAGTGGGGCCCAGACTCCAACCGCATCATAGAGTCCTTTTCCCCAGGAGCTGAATACGTCTCCTATCGCCTTGAATGGTGCAAGTATGAAGTCAAGCAGTGCTTTGAAGAAATCTATGATTGGCTTCAGAATGTCATCGACTGTGAAATTTGCCGTATATCTCATCCCTTCTCTGACTGTTAAGGCGTGTGCCGTTCTTGCTGTCAAGCTCATGAACGCTGCAATCACCGAAAAAAGTGGAAGGAAGTGGATTGCTCTGTATTTCACTGTACCACCTCACACTATCGGCTCATGGTTCGCTGTGAAGAGGCTGTTCAGGATCCATACGGCCATGACAAAGAGTAGCCCGAAGACGAAGAGTGTCATGCCGAATCCTGGGCTGTTTCCGGAAAGCACTGTGTTTATCGCTTCGAGGACTTCCGACCAGCCAGACATTATTGTTCCAGTCACTCCTGTCACTCCAGCTACAGCAAGGCCGATCTTGTTGCTTGTCTCCGCGAGGCTGAACCCGGAGAACCACATGAATCCGAGAGATGCGAAGAAGAGAAATAGCAGCAGAATCGCTATCCACATTATGTTATCACCTCCTTCTCCTCTTCCGTTTGGAGCTCCTCTTTGAGCTCTTGCCTTTCTTCCTGCTCTTCTTCCTCTTTGATGCTGCCCTTCTTGCTGCTCTGGATCTCTTCATTTTTGTTATGAATGGGAAGACATCTCTGCTCAGTGGATTGAAGAACGGTGTGGATGCAAAGCCTATCAGGAAAAGAGCTGCTCCCCAGCCGAGCATGAGGTTGTCAACGGTATAGATGGTTGCCACATTGCCTTTCTTTTTTAGAAACTGCCAGTTCAGTATTACAACATCGCCAGGGCTGAGTTCTTCCGTCTCGTTGTATGATAATATAACGAGTGTGAAGTGCCCGTCGGGATGTGTGTTTTCAAGTGACAAGAGCTTTGCAATGTCAATGTCTGCTGTATATGTATAGTTTGATGTAGAATTTAGTTCTGTTTGATCTATTACTATGTCTGCGGATACACTAGTTGATTGATACTTGAGTATGAAAAACACTGGTTTTCCGGCATCCAAATATAATTTCATTCTGTTCGCACCTGCACTTATGAGGTTAAATGCTGTTGTGTTCAGCGCAAGAAGTAATCGATCCTGGTATGTTGCTGAGTTTGTTGTGTCTGAAGCAGATAATACGATTCTGTAATTGTTATCGCTGAATAGTGATTTGTCATAAAGATCCTGTATTTCATTTAATCTTACATCTGTCGAGTTCATGTGCACATATACACAACCGGAACTTGCAAGCGTTCCTGCGGGCAGGTCATTTAGGGCACCAGTTATCTGTCTAGTTTCATTGTTGTATTCGATATAGGTTTCATATTCGTTTGAAATCGAATCGTTCCATGCATCGACAATGGCAAGCGAGGCAGGCATGGCAATGAGCACGACTATCACTGCAATTATCGAGAACAGAATTCCTCTCGATGCTTTCTTTTTCGCATATTCTTTTATATTTCTGTATCTGCCTATATTATCACCTCCTAACTTGGTTAGGCATTCCTAAAATAGTTAAGTTACTTATAAACATTTCGTATAAACTATAAAAACTTTAAAAACTATAAAGTTTATTTTGAGTTATTCATGCAATCTCAGAAATCTCTTGTGGATTGCCCCCTGTCTCAATGATAATAGGAAGGTCCTGCCATGTCTTCTTTGGTTTCACTTTCTTTTCGATCTCCTTTTTGCCCCATGTCTCCCATTCGGGAGTTCCTTTTAAATCCGTTCTGAACTCTTTAATCCTGACAAGTTCTGGTTTCCCGTACTCCATTCCATCTAACCGGAACACACCAGACAAATACCAGAACTGGCCCCTTTGATGCCAGAGTATGAAATTTTTCGCTTCGAGATGGTCTATATAGTTTCGGATCGTGTGGCGATCCACAACCTGCAAAATCTGCCTTATTGCTCTCTTTAGTGTTTGCTCATTGATCTTATATCTCAAGATCGGTTTTCCTGTTTCTATATCTTCAAAAATATCAACAGTCCAGAAGTTAGGCAAGAAACTCCGTAAATCGTCCAATAACTCCATTATAAGTTTGTTTAATTTTTCTTCTTGTTTGAAAACCTTTTTTCTCACCCCACCCCCCCACTCTTTTCTAGAGCGTGCCTGTAAGACATTGATCCGATAGTAATCGAGAGCGTCTGAAATGGCCTTACCGAGACCTGGTTTTGTTGAGCCTGTAACACGTTCAAGCTCATTTTTAAATAACTCCCATGACGATTCCCTCACATTCTTAACATGTATATTTATTTCACCTTTCGTAGAAACCACCTCCAAAAAAATATAATTTAGCAGTATAGTATAGTGTAGTATAGTATAAAGTATAGTATAGAATAATAGTATAGTGGTAGAAAGTAGAACTAAAGTAGAACCAAAGTAGAACTTTTATTTTTCCTTCCACCAAGCCATAGAAATCAAAATTATTTTTTTCTTTTTTAGAAGTTTGTTTTTCTTTGATTTTTTCTGTTTTAGACATTCTGACACATTGGATAAAAAACGGTTTGAGCGTATAATCTTTTGAAGCAGTGGGTGGGGGGTTAATATTCATAGATCATTCCACCTTTGTTTTTTCACATGTCTGCCTGAATCCCTTTAATATAGAGTTCGGCGAAATGAAGAGTACAGCCAGTGCTGCTTTTTGTTTGTAAATCCCAGCGTCCCCATAATTATTTTAATATAAGAATGCTTTCGGACACCTATTTATTTATAATCTGCCCTTTTCTCCGCTGTGAAGAAGTTCAGGCTTGACTTCCGGCTCATTCTTATATGCATCATCGGCATCGGGCTGGGCATAAGAATAGCGACGATATGGATGATGGAGGCGAGCAGCGATGCCTATGTCTATTTCTACATGGGAAAGAGCTTTCTCCAGAACGGCGAGTTCGTAATGCAGTACGGGGATTATTCGGGCTACAATACTGTGTACAGCCACCATTTCCCTCCGCTTTATCCCATGTATCTCTCCGGCTTCATAGCGCTCTTCGGATACAATGTATTCACCATGAAGCTAGCTGGCGTCATATCCGGTCTTCTTCCGATAATTGCCGGATACTGGGCCACAAAGGACCTGTATGGGAAAGACAAGGCGCTCTGCATGGCAGCGTTGCTTTCGGTAGAGCCGGCAAGTGCGGCAATGGGCGGGATAGCTTTCTCCGAGAATCTCGTGAATTTCTTCTTTATACTCACTATCTGGGCCATACTCAAATCCCTTAAAGAGGAAAGATACATCCTGTGGGCGGGGCTCTTCGCAGGGCTGGGATATCTGACAAAGAGCAGTATGGGTTGGTTCTTCATAATCGCGGGCATTGTCGGATTCGCCTGGAGATTTTATTATGTCAGATGGAGGGTGTTCAAAGACAAATATTATATTGCCGCCATAGCGATATTTCTGGGAATATTCTCCATATGGGCCGTAAGAAACCTCGTCAGGTTCTGGGACGGCAGCTTTTACGGTCTTTTCACCCAGTGGCAGACGAGCGCATACACCGCAAAGGCAATAGATCGGGCCTTCAAGCAGCCGATGGACCTTCTCTACATACTTGCAGTGAGAATTCCGTTTTTCGCCTTCTTTTTCCTTATAAGCGCCATGTTCTGGCTCAAAGAGATAAAGAACACCAGGAAGCTGGAGGAAGAGAACAGCGCTCTACTGCTGGCCGTTGTTCTGGTCTATCTGCTCTCCTGGCTGCTGTCCTCCATATTCTGGGTCCTGGAAAGACACACCCTTTTCTGGCCTCTTCATGTCAGATACATAATCCCATCCATCGTTCCGCTCTTCTGGCTTGTTTTCAAACAGCACGAGTTCGATTCGAAAAAGTTCAGAATAAAACTGAGCGCTACATTGTCCGTTGCGATTGTTCTGATGCTGATACTGTGCACACCCTTGATATATACCCAGGAAAAGGCCGAAGTGAGTGCTCTCGAGGACCTTAGAGATATGGTCTCTCCGGGAGATACCATCTATATAAGGGGCATACATGCATATGAGGTCTATCTGTATCTCTATGACAAGGGCGTGGATATCGTGATTAGCCCCCACCACAATGAGACTTTCATACTGACAGCGTATCTGAACGAGAACTTCACCGTTCGGGGATATCATCTTGTTAAGGCCTACAGAGCTACCCGAGACCCGCTTATGACCTCCTGGAGCTGTGCCATATGGGAAAGGGACTATTCATAGAAGTTCGCTTAACTGTTTCTGGAGCTCTTCGACGAATTTCTTCTTTTCCTCGAGCTCCTTTTCCTTCTTTTCCAGTTCTTTCATCCTCTTTTCGAGCTCTTTTGTCCTCTTTTCCACATCCTTTTCCCTTTTTTCGATGTCTTTCATTATCTTCTCCATGTCCTTCTCTTTGTTCGCCAGCTCCTTCTCACGCTCCCTTATCTCCTTTTCTCTGACCTTGAGCTTCTCATTGATCTCTTTTTCCACCGATTCCTTGAGCTTCATGGCTTCCTTCGAATCCTTTTCTATCTGCTTCCACACCGCGGCTATATCCTCCCTTTCCCTGGAAAGCCTGTCCCTCTCCTCCATAAGCTCTTCCTCCCAGGTTTTCAGGACCCTTTCCTTGTTCTCAAGGTTCTCCTCCCTTTTGCTTAACTCGGTCTCCAGCCTCTCCAGCCTCTCTTTGAGAGGTTTCAGCTCCTTCTCGAGGGCTTTCCTTTCCTCCTCTATCTTCCTTCTTTCCTCGGATATCTTTTCAAGGACCTCCTCGTTCTTTCTCCTCTCGGCGCTCTTCGCATACTTCATGAGGGCTATCGCACCTTCTTTTATCTGCTGAAGGTCCTTCTCCTTTCTTTCTATGAGTTCCATCTCCCTTTTGAGTGCCTCCTCCCTTTCCCTGATTTCCATCTCTTTCTCCATGAGCATCCTTCTCATATCCCCGAGCTCTTTCCTCTCATTCTCCAGTTTCTCCATGAGTTCGGGCATCTCCTCTCTCATCTTGTCCAGCTTTTCCATCTCCTTCTCGATCTCTCTCTTTTTCTGCTCTATCTCTACTTCCCTCTCTGATATCTCCTTCTCCCATTCCTCGAGCTCCTTTTCCTTGTTCATTATGGCTCTGCTCTGGGTCTCTAGAGATTCTATTTTCAGCGCGATCTCTTCCGCACCTTTGTTCAGTTCCTCCTCCTTTATTTCAATTGCCTGCATCCTTTCGGTAAGATCGTTTCTCATGGCATCGATATCGTCTTCCATGCCCTTTATTCTCTCCTCTCTTTCTCTAAGCTTCTTCTCCTTTTCCTCGAGTTCGGCGGCCAGTCTTTCAAGCTTCTTTCCTTCCCTGGTCACCTTCTTCCACATCTCGTTGATCTCGCGCTTTTCCTCCGCTATCGCTCTCTTTTCCTCTGTCAGTGCCTTCTCCCTCTGAAGGAGCCTTTCTTCCTTCTTTTTAAGGTTGCTTTCCCTTCTGGCGATGTCCTTCTCGGCCTTTGCGACCTCCTTTTCCCTGAGAAGGAGTTCTCTCTCCCTTCTTTCAGCATCCCTTATGACCTCTCTCGCCCTTTCTTCCTCCTCTTTCAGGGCATTCTCCCTTAGTTCCACCTCCTCGATTCTGAGCCTCAATTCTTCCTGTGTGGCCTCTATCTCACCCTCTCTTTTCTTAATCTCTCTGAGGGATTCGTTCAGTTCCTTTTCTTTCTCCTCTATCTCCGCCTCTTTCTCCGAGAGTTTCAGCTCGGTCTCCTCGATCTTTTCCTTTTCTTCCGCTATCCGTTCCAATTCTCTCTTTCTTTCGTGTTCAAAGGCATCCCTTTCGGCGTTGAATTCCATCCTATCCCGTTCGAAGGCCTCCCTCTCTTCTTTCAGTGCTTTCCTCTCCTCCCTGAGCTTTTCCTTCTCTTCCTTCAGGGATTTCTCCCTCTCTACAAGTTTCTCTTCTTTTCTGGCTATCTTTGCATCTCTCTCCTCGAGGTCTCTTTCCCTCTTCTCCATGGAAAGCGAACGTTCGTCAAGGTCCTTCTCCCTCTCAGAAAGCTCTTCTTCCCTCTTTTTCAGCCTTTCTTCGAGGTCCAGAAGGTCCTTCTCCCTCTCAGAAAGCTTTTTCTCCCTGAGATTCAGCTCCATCTCCGTTTTCTCGAGCTTTTTCCGGGCCCTCTCCAGCTCCTCGCTTCCGGCCTCGAGCTTTTTCTCCCTTTCTTCCAGGGATTTTCTGGCTTCCTCGAGCTCTTTTTCCCTTCTTTCGATCTCGCTCTTCAGTTCCTTCTCCCTGTTTTCGATGTCCGCAATGAGCTTTTTCTCCCTTTCTTCCAGGGCTTTCTTCGCCTCTTCCAGCTCTTTCTCCCTATTTTCAATGTCCCCAAGCATTTTTTTCTCACGAGCTTCAAGTTCCTTCTCTTTCCTATTAATCTCCTCCTCTCTTATTGCAACTTTGTCCTCTCTCTTTTTCAGTTCCTCTTTAAGTGCATCGAGTTTTTTCTGCTCTTCCTCCATCTCCTTCGTTCTTCTGGTTTTTTCTTCCTCAAAAGCCTTCATTTCCTCGTCCAGAGCCTTCCGGTCCTTCCGAATGGCCTCCATCTCCCTGTCTTTGAGTTCTTTTATGGCCTTTTCCTGGTCCTTTTTCAGCCTCTCTCTTTCCTTTTCAAGCTCGTTTTTAACATCCTCTCTCTCTTTCTCTATGGCTTTTCTTTCCTTCTCAAGGTCCTTTCTCTCCTTTTCTATCTCTTTCTTAAGTTTTGCAATATCTTTTTCCTTCTCCTCTAGCTTTTTCAGCTTTTCTTCCGCCTCCAGCCTTGCCTTCTTTTCTCTCTCCTCGATGGCCTTTCTTTCCTCTCCCATCTTTTTTTCGATGTTTTTCAGTTCTTTCTCTTTGTTCTCGAGTTCCTTTATCCTGTTCTCAATACCCTCCTCTTTTCCCTCGATCTCTTTCCTCAGCGCTTCGATTTCCTTTCTGGCCTCGTTCAGCTCCTTCTCTTTCCTGCTTATATCCTCCTTTTCTCCGGCAAGTTTTTCGAGCTCTTTCTTCTCCTCCAGTTCTTTCTTCATAAGTTCCGACTCTTTTTTAAGACTCTCGTTCTCCTTTGTCATCTCACCAAGCTTTCTTTCGAGTTCGCCGATTTTCGCCTCCAGAGCCCTCACCCTTTCCTCAGAGGCCTTTTGCACCTCTTTTATGATGTTCTCTATGCCCTCGACGCTTATCTCCTCTCCCTTCTCCTCCTTCTCTTCCCTTTTTGTCCCTCCTTCCTCCAGCATCTCCTTTGCTCTATCTCTGAGACCCATCTATTCACCCACATGATACCTATCAAGAATGCGTTCGTAAAGCTTGAAGTCCTCCGATTTGGCAAACTTCTCTATCACCTCGTCGGGGAGCGCTCCCAGCAGATCGTCGAGAACGCCGAGCATCCTGCGCAGCTCGTTCTCTTCCTCGATTCTCACCCGTATGGCGGTTAGGACCGTTTTCATTTCGTTCTCGACCTCATAGATAAACTCACCGATTTTCTCCTCTCTGTCTTTCTTATTGAGTGATTCCAGCTCTTTTTCAAGCCGCTTCTCCAGATTCAGCCAGTCCTCTACAAGGGTTTTCGCACCGCTTTCCCTGCCTATCTTCTCTTTCAATCCCTTTATTTCCTCGTTGAGCTGGTTTATGTGCGCTCTCAGTTCCTCCTCTCTCTTTATACTGCCCTTTCTTATATTGGCTATCTCTTTCCTCAACTCCCTTTCTTTCTCTATCTTTTCGTCTTCCTTGCTCCTGAGCATGTTCCTGACCGTCTTTTCTATGTCAAGAAGGTCATCAGAAGCTCTTTTCAGGCCCTTTATTTCCTTTTCGAGCACGTCTATCTCTCCCCTCAGCTCATCCTTGGTCGCCTGCTTTCTGACGGAGCCCAGCTTCTTCTGCAATCCCTCCTTCTCATCTTCAAGTATCTCCACGAGAGAGTCTATGAACCTGAGAATTCTCTTTATCTTCTTTTCCCATCCCTCTCTGCCCTCCTCGGCACCTATGTCCTCAATGTTTATGCCCGTGACCTTTTTAAAGACATCCACCACCATCTCGGCCTCTTCCTGATAGTCCTCCGCTTCCTGTTCGGCCAGACTGCGGCTCCATGTCAGAAGCTTCTGCAGGAACTCTTCATCGCTCTTCGATGCCTTGGGCTTTTTCTGCTCGCCGAAAGAGTGGCCGCACGCCATACATATCACGGCATCTATATCGTTTATAGTGTTGCAGGAAGGGCATTTCTTTCCCTGCTTGACACCCTCAAAAGCAATCCCGCATTTCGGGCATTTATCGTCCTTTTCTTGGACGTTAGCCCCGCATTTCGGGCAGACAAAATCGCCGGTTGGGAGGTGTACTTTCAGAGCCATATCGGAAAGGGGATGACGAAGGGTTTATTAAAGTTTTTTAAATTGCCCCTATCCGGCATTATTCATGTTGGCCTATCCGCACCGTGCGTGACAATCCTTAAATCCTATTCCTCTTCTCTCCCTATCATGTCCCCGAGAATAGACCCGAGACAGATGAAGCGGATGATGAGGCAACTTGGAGTTCAGACAGAGGAGCTTGAAGGCGTGGAGGAGGTGAGGATAATCACCACGGAAAAGGAGTATGTCTTCAAGAATCCGGATGTGACCATGACCATAGTTCAGGGTCAGAAGACATTTCAGCTCATAGGCGAGCCGGAAATCGTCGAGAGAGAGGGAGCGATTCCCGAGGAGGACATAAAACTGGTCATGGAACAGACAGGGGCAAGCTACGACGAGGCGAAAAAGGCTCTGGAAGAGAACGACGGGGAGCCGGCAGAAGCGATAATAGCGATAATGTCAAAAAAATGAGGGATAAAATGATAGAGAACAAAGTTGTTGAAGATGTTGTGTTCGACCTCCTGAAAAAGGCGTCCACCGGCGTTCCTATCGATGTCAGGAAGGCTCTCGAAGAAGCATATGAAGGAGAGGAGAACGAGGTCCCGAAGATGCAGATGAAGGCGATACTGAAGAACATAGATGTGGCCTGCGAAAAAGGGCTTCCTCTATGTCAGGATACGGGAATCCACATATTTTTCGTAAAAGGGAACCTGAAACTCATAGATAGTTTCACGGAGTTCGAGGAATCCATAAAAAACGGGGTCAGGAAGGCCACCGAAGAGGTTCCGTTGAGGCCCAATGCGGTGCATCCCCTAACCAGAAAGAACCCGGGAAATAACATCGGTGTCAGGATGCCGTACATAAACTACGTGCCAACGGATGACCCCTGGCTCGAGATAACGGCATTCCCCAAGGGCGCCGGCTCCGAGAACATGAGCTTCATGAAGATGCTCACACCATCACAGGGCCTGAAAGGAATAAAGGAGTTCGTTCTCGATGCCGCCATAAAATCGGGAGGAAAACCCTGCACGCCCACCGTGATAGGTGTCGGAATAGGCGGAACCTCGGACATAGCCATGCACATCGCGAAGGAGGCTCTTCTAAGGCCCATAGGCGAGAGCCATCCTGAAAAGGAGAGGGCAGAGCTGGAGGATGAGCTCCTGAGGGCGATAAACGAGACGGGCATCGGTCCGATGGGGCTCGGAGGGAAAACAACGGTCCTTGATGTGCATGTCGAATACGCATACTGCCACACCGCAAGCCTGCCCGTTGCCGTTAACACACAGTGCTGGACAGGCAGAAGAGCGAGCACAAGGATTTATGAGGATGGCAGGGTTGAGGAAACGGAGGGATAAAGATGGTGGAGTACAGATTCAAAACACCGCTCAGCGAGGAAGATGTCAGGAAACTGAGAATCGGGGACATAGTGTATCTTGACGGAATAATCTACACCGGAAGGGACGAGGTCCACATCCATGCCATAGAGCTCGCAAAAGAGGGGGAAAGCCCGCCTGTGGATTTCAGAAACATGGTTCTCTTCCACTGCGGACCTGTGATGAAGAAGGATGAAAACGGAGAATGGAGGGTCATAGCGGCGGGGCCGACAACGAGTTCAAGAATGAATTCCCTTGAACCTGAGTTCATAGAGAGGTTCGGTGTCAGGGCCATAATAGGAAAGGGCGGGATGTCGATGCCCACAGTTGAAGCCATGAAGAAGCACGGAGCGGTCTATCTAGCAATGACGGGGGGAGCTGCCGCTCTTGCAGCAGCATCCTTCAAAAAGGTTCACGGTGTCGAATGGCTCGATTTCGGAATGCCTGAAGCCGTATGGATACTGGAAGCCGAGAATCTGGGGCCCCTTGTGGTCGGAATAGATGCCCACGGAAGCAGCATATACGAGGATGTGGACAGAAAGGTAAAAGAGAACGAGAAAAAGGTAAGGGAAATACTGGGGATTTGATTAAAGGGTTTTACTGAATCCCTCTTTTCTCCTTTATCACAGCATGTGCAGCCGCAAGTCTTGCTATCGGAACTCTGTATGGTGAACAGGAGACGTAGTCCATACCTATTTTATGGCAGAATTCAACGGAGGAGGGTTCTCCGCCGTGCTCGCCGCATATCCCAACTTCCAGGCCCGGCCTTGTCTTCTTCCCCCTTTCCATACCTATCTTTATCAGCTGTCCCACTCCTCTCTGGTCCAGAACCTGGAACGGGTCGTGTTTCAGTATTCCTTTCTCCAGATATGCGGGAAGGAACTTTCCAGCGTCATCTCTTGAGAAGCCGAAAGTCGTTTGTGTGAGGTCATTTGTACCGTAGCTGAAAAACTCCGCTTCACTCGCAATCTCGTCGGCTGTGAGGGCAGCCCTGGGAAGCTCTATCATTGTACCAACCATGTACTTTATCTCCGTACCCTTTTCCTTCATGACCTCTTCCGCAATCCTTACGACTATCTTTTTCTGCTCCCTTATTTCGGTGATGTTTCCGACAAGGGGAACCATGACCTCTGGCAGAACCCTGACACCTTCTTTATGCACATTACATGCGGCTTCGAATACCGCTCTCACCTGCATTTCCGTTATTTCGGGAAAGATTATTCCGAGTCTGCAGCCGCGGAAGCCGAGCATCGGATTGAGCTCCGAAAGATGCTCCACCCTTTCTTTGATTTTTTCGAACGGTACGCCCATGGTTTCGGCGAGTTTTCTCTGTGCCTCTTCCTCCTTGGGGAGAAACTCATGAAGCGGGGGGTCCAGCAGTCTTATTATAACCGGATATCCGTCCATTGCCCTGAAAAGCCCCTCGAAATCTGACCTCTGCATGGGAAGAAGTTTTTGGAGCGCTCTTCTCCGTCCTTCCTCGTCATCTGCAAGTATCATCTCCCTGACAGCAGGTATTCTTTCATCTTTGAATAACATGTGCTCGGTTCTCGCCAGACCTATGCCCTCCGCACCGAATTTCCTAGCTACCTCAGCATCATGAGGCGTATCTGCGTTTGCCCGGACTCCGAGTCTTTTGACTCCGTTCACCCATTTCATAAATGTCTCGAACTCTCCGGAAATCGCTGCCTCTATTTTGGGCACATCTCCGACCATCACATTTCCGGTCGTACCGTCTATGGTGATCACATCTCCTCTCTTTATCACGGTTTCTCCCGCTCTTATCTCTCCATTTTCATAATCTATGGTAAGAGCCTCACAACCCACCACACAGGGTTTTCCCATGCCTCTGGCGACCACGGCAGCGTGGGATGTCATGCCACCTCTCGCTGTCAGTATCCCCTCGGCAGAGTGCATTCCAGCCACATCCTCTGGAGAGGTCTCGTGCCTTACCAGTATGACTTTCTCTCCGTTTTTCTTCGCTTCGACAGCATCATCTGCAAAGAACACAACCCTTCCGGTGGCTGCACCGGGCGAGGCAGGAAGTCCCCTGGCAATGAACTCGGTCTCCGCTTTCGGGTCTATCATAGGATGCAAGAGCTGATCTATCTGATCCGGAGAGATTCTCATTATTGCCTCCTCCCGGTCAATCAGTCCCTCGGCAACCAGGTCCACAGCAATCTTCACTGCTGCCAGAGCCGTCCTTTTTCCAGTTCTTGTCTGGAGGATGTAGAGCTTTCCTCTCTCTATCGTGAATTCAAGGTCCTGCATATCTCTGAAATGCCTTTCAAGTAGGTTTCTTATCTCGAAAAGCTGCCTGTAAATCTCGGGCATCGCCTCTTCGAGCGAGACCTCATTCTCATTTGTCTTCTGTGCCTTGCTTATCGGAAGCGGGGTTCGTATGCCTGCGACGACATCCTCTCCCTGCGCATCTATGAGGTATTCGCCGTAAAAGACGTTCTCACCAGTGGAAGGGTTTCTTGTGAAAGCCACACCGGTTCCCGAATCTTTGCCCATGTTCCCGAAGACCATTGTCTGTACATTCACGGCGGTTCCCCACTCATCCGGTATGTTGTTTATTCTCCTGTAATCCTTTGCTCTCTGGTTGTTCCAGGAGCTGAAAACTGCGGATATGGCACCCCATAGCTGTTCTTCCGGGCTCTCCAGAAAGTCCTTGCCCGTCTCCCTCTTTATGAGTTCCTTGTATCTGCCCTTGATGTATTTCCAATCCTCGGCGTCCAGTTCTATGTCCAGCCTGACACCTTTTTTCTCCTTGACTTCGTCTATTATCGCCTCGAATTTGTCGTGCTCTATTCCGAGGACCACATTTCCGTACATCTGAACGAACCTTCTGTAACTATCGTACGCAAATCTGGGGTTGTTGGTCTGTTTCAGCAGGCCCTCGACGGTTTCGTCGTTCAGGCCGAGATTCAGGATTGTGTCCATCATGCCCGGCATGGAAACCCTTGCCCCGGAGCGCACCGAGAGCAGAAGCGGGCTCTCCCTGTCGCCGAATCTCTTGCCGGTTTCTTTCTCCACTTTCTCAAGCCCCTCCTTAACCTGTTCCTTCAGACCTTCGGGATAGCCCCCATTCTTATAGTAATAAACGCAGGCCTCGGTGGTTATAACAAAGCCCGGCGGTACGGGCAAACCTATCCTTGTCATCTCACACAGCCCCGCTCCTTTTCCGCCTAGGAGCGCTTTATTCTTTCCATCGCCTTCTGTGAACAGGTACACATACTTCTTCATCTTATCGTCTCCTTTGAGATTGGATACCGTGTGAGGAAAATTTTGGTGTATTTAACGGTTGGGATTTCTGTACCGCTATGTTGGAACATTTGGATAAATGTGGTAGAAAAAGAGGCAGAATTATTTTATCTCAGCCATGGCCCTGGTTACACATATCATCAGTATGTTCTCGACATCGCCGACGGTACCGAAGCCCGCCGCACCGTCATGACCTCCCCCCTCCCCATCGATTTCATAGCCCAGCGAAGAGAAGAACCTTCCGAGATGGAATCCCTTTTCCAAAACCCTATCCGATGCTCTGCCGATTATCCGTATTTCCCCGTTTTTCTCGCTCCCCACAAAGGCTATATCCGCACCGGCACATACCATCGCATTGGCCATGGCGCTCTCGAACATGCTCACATGAGTCCATGCGATTATGATCTCGCCCTGTGCTCTGAACTTCAACCTCTGCAACCCCTTCATGATGGCGGTTTTAACCGAATTGTTATTGCCTGTCTGGAGAAAATCTCTCAGGGTTCCGATGTTCGTTCTCGCAATCTCCATCATATCGGCAAACTCCCTCATGAAATCCGGATTTCCCATGCTTAGTCCCCTCGAATCGGTGTACATTCCTATCAGAACGGCAAGAGCGGAGCGCTCATCAACCTCGATTTCCAGGCGTTTCAGAAGTTTTCCGATTATCTGTGTGCACGATATCGCTCTCTCGTCTATCAGCCTGTGCTCTGCAATCTCCCATTCCCCAGCATCTAGATGGTGATCTATCACGAGGGAAATTTCGGGGGGAATTGCATGAATCTGGTGGGGTGATGCCGCATCCAGAACTATTATCTCGTCGTAATTCCGGAAATCCGGATTTTCAACACCCTTTATATCGAACATCTCGAGCATCTTTCTGGCAGTTCTGTTTATTCCTCCGGTTATGTCTATATCTCCTCCGAAAATCCTCGAAATGACATAAGCGGAGCCGAGAGCGTCCGGGTCGGCGCTCCTGTGCATCATTATGAGCTTATTTTTTCCTTCTAAAACGTCTATGATGCTTTTCATCCACATCCTCTTCCCATTCTATTTCCTCTTCCACAACAAAGGCTCCTATGTAATCGCAGTTGTTGCAGTGATAGACATAGCCGGCTATCCCTCCGCTTTCGAAATAAATGTCGTTGCTTCCGCACATCGGACATTTTCTGACCGTCTTGTGGAATTTTCGTTTCACGGGAGGAGATTGGGTCAGGATATAATATTTCTGCCTGTACGTGTAAATGCATGAAAAACGGGATGTTTCTTTGATTGAACAAATCCGGGCTTGTGTAAGTGGGCCTGCCCGGATTTGAACCGGGGACCTCCGCCTTGTAAGGGCGACGTCATAACCACTAGACCACAGGCCCAGATTTCATAGGTGGGATAGGGGCGCATGTCTTTTGAGGATAAAAGGCTTTGTAACCGCTAGACAAGAAGCCCTATGGGATGGAGTGTGGGGCAATTGGCAGAGGGGCTTCTTTTTTCGGTCCTAAGCCCGATAGCCGTAGAGGTGCATTATCCTTATAATCTTTTTGAAACCTCTACTCGGTATATTCCTGATAGCGATGGCTGTGAGGATACTTCTGGGGGTTGTGATGTAGGAAAAATAGGATTCACGGAGCTCGCGGGAGCAGGGTATCAAAAAAGTTAAATATTCGTTAAATATTAGTTGAAATATGAGAGATGTTCGGGATTTGGAGAGCACTCTGGATGGGAAAATAGATATTAAAAGAGTTAAGAAAGGAGTGATGGCCAAATTGCTGACAGAAAGGAAAAGGGTAAAGGTCGAAACGGGAGGGGGGACATAATGGAGCTGGGAAACTGGATAAATGCAGGAATAATTCTTGCCTTGTTCAGTGCTGCAACATACTATTATGGAAGACTGAGTTTAGAGGCCAGAGTAGTTCTTAGCGATAAATTTTTACATCGTTTATCTGGATTATTTTTTGTTTTTGGTCATATCCTCTTGCCGTTTGTGGTAGTTTATTACAAGTGGTGGTTATTCTCATACATATATGGATTTTTCTATTGGATATTCTCATCACCTATATCTACAGGGATATGGATATTCTTTCTTTTCACTCTTTCAGGAGGAACTGCGTTTTTTGCTACATACGAGATAGAAAGAAAAAAAGACATTTTCAGAAAATTGGATTTCGGAAATGTAGATGCAGTTTCAGATGTAAAAAAGGGGGAAGTGAAAAGGAAGAAAGTGATAGGTTTAGTTTTAGTCTTTTTGTCATTCTTGTTTGTGTCTCCTCTGGCCATTCTGTTATCGGTTGAACCCATTAATGTACCACTCTTTTTGATTCACACAGGGATTTCGTTTCTCGGCACCACAATAACCGCTATCTTTACAGGAGCCATAAAAGCGACATATTTTCCTGCGAAAGTTGTTTTTCATGATGCTCGTGGAGAATCTGCTTATCTAAAAGGAATGCTCATAAGATATGGAGACCCCATAATACTACTAAAAATTAAAGATTTAGAAGGATATAAAGAATACCGAAAGAAGTACATTGTACCTGTGGATAATGTTCTATATATAGAATCTGAAGAGGAAAATGTTAGCCTCATAAAAGCAGTACAAAGTCTTATGAGACTTTTAAAGGCGGATGATAACCAGAAAGAAAACGATACGAAGCCCTAACCATGACCGAACATAAACTATGCGAACTCTCCATTATTGAAGTATTAGTAGCCACTTCTTATGGGGGCAGCAATCTCTAAACCTCATTCCCCTGCAATCTTTCAATATCCAGAACTCCCGACGACCTGAAACACCCACTTCCCGCAAAACTCTTAATAACCCCTCAAAGATGCGATAATGTGAAACTCTATTTCGAAGCCTACGGATGCACCATGAATCAGGGCGAATCGAAACTCATGCAGAAATGGAGCGCTGAGGCAGGGCATGAGATAGTGGACAGTCCAGAAAAGGCTGATGTCATAGTTTTCTCCGGCTGTGTGGTGATAGACCACACATACAGGCACATGATGAAGCGCCTTGGAGAGCTGAAATCTCTGGGGAAGAACATGATAGTTTCCGGCTGTCTGGCCTCCGTTTTCAGGGACGAGGTCCTGAAAGAGGTTCCCAGCGCAAGGATATTGCCCACATGGGATATTGAGAAAATAACCGATTATCTGGGCAAAGCAGGGGAGAGTAGGAGTTTCAGATGGGGAGTCATAGGAATAATTCCCATAGCTCAGGGATGCATGGGCAACTGCACCTACTGCATAACCAAGATTGCAAGGAAGAGTCTGAGGAGCGCAGACCATTCATGGATACTGGAAACCGCAGAGGATATGGTGAAATCAGGAGTGAAGGAGATAGAGCTCACCGCCCAGGATTCGGCGGTCTACGGCATGGACACCGGCCATTCCCTTCCCGAGCTCATGAGGGACATAAACGATATAGAAGGGGATTTCCGTATAAGGGTGGGAATGATGAACCCTGATGCCGCATCAAGGATACTGGATGAGCTGATTGAAGCATATAAACTTCCAAAGGTCTACAAATTCCTGCATCTGCCGGTGCAGAGCGGGGATGATGGGGTCCTGAGAGATATGAGGAGGAATTATAGGGTACAGGATTTTATAGATATCGTGGAAAGAGTCAGAAAGGAAATACTAGGGATAACGCTTTCAACCGACATAATAGTGGGTTATCCCACGGAGAGCGAGGAAGCCTTTGAAAGGTCGATTGAGCTGATAAAGGAGATAAGGCCGAATATAGTGAACATAACCCGATTTTCTCCGAGACCTTTTACAGAGGCATATAAGCTCAAGCCGATAACTCCGAGAATTGTTAAAGAAAGGTCCCGTAGGCTCACGAGGATTGCCATGGAGATAAGCAGGGAGAGGAACACGGAGCTCGTGGGAAAGAGAAAGAGGGTGCTGATCACGGAAAGGGGAAAGAATGACACGGTGGTAGGAAGGACCGACGAGTATATTCCTGTGGTTCTGAAAGATGGTGAAATAGGAGAGTTCGTGGAGGTCGAGATAACAGGGGCTGAGGTGGGGTATGTCATGGGAAGGATTCTTTAAATATCTGTGCTCTGAAAAGAGGACAATATTTTACAAAAGTGTGCTTCAAGAAGATTACCCATCAGACTAATTAAATCTTCCTTCTCCGCATTTATTGCTCCAATTAGGATTCCACATCGAGGACTTGGTGGAGGAAGGTATAATGCAACATAGTTTTATGAATCCCCATTAGAGCCTCCTCTCCACCTTCTTCCTCTCACCTTTCCTCTTTTCCACTATCGTGCTCCCTCCGGATGGGAGAGCGCTCACAAGCTCATCCACCTCTACACCCATTTCCTTTGAAAGTTTCTTTGCCATGACCTCCTTTCTCTCATCGCCCGGAACTATCACATAGTATTCGTCGCACCACCTGTTCATGGCAGATAGGGGAGCGCATGTCAGGAGTTTCTCATCCCGGTAATTCACAAATCCAACAGCCAGTTTAAGCTCTGCCCGGACATAGTTCCTCTTTCCTCTTATCACGAACGCCCCCCTGGCGAGGAACTCGCCTGCCTGAGGTGTCTTGCTGACCTGATGCGGTTTCACCCAGTACGCTGCTCCACCCCCTATCTTGGACGGCCACGCCTTTGAGAAGCAGAGCGCAAACTCACAGGCCTCTTTCAGTGTCTGCTCACCTATGGGGTCGTTGCCGTTTCTTTTGACAATCACGCTGGGAGCGCCGTGTATCTCAGCATGAGCGTATATGTCCTCATCCTTCATGTGTTTCTTAACAACCCTTTCGTTGGTCTTCGCATCCCTTCCCGCAATAACGAGGTTCTCGTCCGAAGATATGAACCATCTGTATTTCTCGAACCAGTACTTTTTCCTCTGTTTCACCTCTTTCTTTTCCTCATGCACTTCCTGAAGGGTGCTCTCCAGCATCTTTCTCGATTTTTCCAGGGCTTCTTACGCGCCTTTAATCTTCTCTTTCATCTTCTTTGCCATCTCGTAATAGCGCTGAGCGCTCTCATTGACCCCTTTGAAATCCAGGGTTATGTCCTCGTCGTCCACTCTTATGGTTATTGTCTTCTTTGCAGTGTCCATGGAGACAAAATACGGGAGTTTTCTGAGTTCGGCCATCTCCGTACTGCTCATCTCCCTTATCTTTGATAGAAGGGCATCTATCTCCCGGTAATGTGCGTATATTATCTCCGCCTTCCTTTTTGCATCCTCCGCACTCTTCCTGAACTCCTCTATGGCCTTTTCCTGCTTTGCAATCTGTCTCTCTATCCTTTCCACTCCCGGGCTGGTCCTTCCCCCCTCGATCTCCGGTATCTCCGCAAAATAGGCATAAATTGCATCATTCACCGTATCGAATCCCTTTTTCTCATATCCTTCATAGATCATCAGAGGAAAAGGCGTGACATCGACAGGTTCAGAGTTCTCGTAATAGACGGCAGGCTCGGGTTTTTCAAGCCTGTTCATGAGATTTTCCATCTCTTCTATAATCCTGTCGATCTCCTGTCTATCAAGCTCGGATACTTTCTTTTTTTTATCTATTCCTGCCATGAGGCACAGTTCCTCCGCATAGGTTCCACCGAGGTTCAATCTGGTGGCAAGGGTCCTGACTATGTCCCTGTTGCTCTCCCTTATGCGCTCCACGACATCATCTCTCTCCATTTTCCTCGGGTCTGCGCTCTCCGGAGGGTATCTGTACTCCTCCTTTGGAATCAGGGCTCTTGTGGACCATCTCTGGAAGAACAGGGGCACAAGGATGATCCCGTCCTTAACGATGCTTATATTGCCATTACGGAAGAACTCGGCGATTATCGTGAATTTCTCGGCTTTCTCGACCTCGATCTCCACAATCCTGTCGAATCCGTGCTGCCTTATGTCCGTGACCCTCGCGTTTCCGAGGTTCTTTCTTAGAAACATCACCAGGCTGCTCGGCTCCTGCGGATTCTCGCCCTTTCTACCCATGAACAGGCATCTGCCGGATTTCATAAGCAGGTCTCTTTTTCCGCTCTTGGTGTTGAAAACAATGAGAAGTTCGTTTCTCTCCGGCTGGTATATCTTATCCACACATGCTCCCAGCAGGGCATCTCTGAGCTCGGGAATGAGAGCGGCGATGTCGAAGGAGGATACGGAGGTCTTCACGGAGGGTTATCGGACTAGGTAATAAATCTTTGATATCTTCTGAAATTGTCGTTCCGCTCCAAAAGATACATAAATAAGGCCTGTCTTGGGCGCACAATGGCCGATAGCGCAGGAAAAAAGGATGTCGCCCTCGCAAAATATGAATTCAAAAAAGCCCTGGAGGACCTAGAGAAGTACAGCGGCAGGGCTACAGAGCTCATATCCCTCTATGTTCCTCCGAACAAACAGATTTCCGATGTGGTGGCATATCTGAGGGACGAATATTCGCAGAGCTCCAACATAAAATCCAAGAGCACCATGAAGAACGTGACATCGGCCATCGAGTCCATAATGAGCAGGCTTAAAGCGTTTAAGAAGCCTCCGGAGAACGGCATGGTGTTTTTTGTGGGCCATGTGGCGAAAGGTGCGGACCAGACCGAGATGATCGCCAAGATACTGGAGCCTCCGGAACCCATAACGACCTTTCTTTACCGCTGTGATTCGAAGTTCTATCTGGAACCTCTAAAGGACATGATCACCGACAAAAGTTCCTATGGTCTCATAGTCATAGACCGGAGCGAAGCGACCATCGGGCTCCTCAAAGGCAAGAGGGTGAATGTGATAAAGCACATAGAATCAAGGGTCCCCAGCAAACACCATCAGGGCGGACAGTCTTCCGTCAGATTCGAGAGACTTATAGAGATTGCAGCCCACGAATACTTCACGAAGGTGGGGCAGATAGCATCCGATGCGTTTCTGGCGGAACCCGAGCTCGAGGGAGTTCTCGTGGGCGGCCCTGGCTCTACAAAGGAATTCTTCGTGAAAAAAGATTATCTGCACCACGAGATAAAGAAGAAGATAATAGATGTCTTTGACACGGGATACACCAACGAATACGGCCTCAGGGAACTGGTGGAAAAGGCGCAGGATGTTCTAGCGAGTCTCGATGTCATAAAGGAAAAGAGAGCCGTGCAGCGCCTGATGAGGGAGATAAAGAAACCGGACGGAGGGCTCGCCGTCTACGGAGAGATGGATGTGATAAAGGCCCTTGCTCTCGGTGCTGTGGACACTCTCCTCATCTCGGAGGGGTTGAAAAGGTACTGGGTCAGGTTCAGATGCGGTTCCTGCGGTTACGAAGGAGAAAAGGGTGCGGGAGATGACGAGAAATTGAAATGTCCGAAATGCAGGTCCGAAGACATTGGAATCGTCGAAAAGAAGGATGCCGTGGAATATTTCTACGAGCTTGCCGAGGCAATGGGGACCAAAGTGATGCTGGTCTCCAAGGAATCGGAGGAAGGCTCTCTTCTTCACAGGGCATTCGGCGGCATTGCTGGAATACTCAGGTTCAGAGTGAATTGATGTTTTGAACCACTACCCTCTTCCGACAATATTAAATACTCATTTCCTTATATTCCATCGGTGAGTTCACGGCAAAAAACATTATCGCTGGGTTTAGAAGCTTCCTCTGGAATATAAAATTATGGCGGTTATCTATGTTTATCCAAATCATACGGAAATATCCGAATGGGGCATTACCGCAAATCCGTATTTCTTTACAGAGCTTTATAACCGTGAAACCGGCATGGGAATGGCTGGTACAGGATTTGACACCATGAGGTAATAAAATGGAAGAAAAATATAAGATAGGCACAGAAATACTATCTTGCATGATTCTATACACCATATATGCCTATCTATTTCTAATATTTCCGTGTTGCTATGCTCCTGGAGCTTATCTGTTTCTTGAAGTCGTGTTTTTTCTTTTGTTCGGATTGGGCACAATCTATCAATACAAAATTACAAAATTTTATATAAAATACAAAACTTCAGAGAAATTGGATGGTTGGTGGTACATAGTCCTATACTTGGTGCTCCTAAGCATACCCACACTCATTCTCTTAAGAGATGTGATGTGGTCGGGGTATCCAGTCCGTTTTTTGGATGGTACTGACCGTATACTTGCAGTAATACCGTTTTTTCTGGGGATTGCATGGGCCTCTTTAAAAAACAAATTCTATGTAATATGTGCCCTGTTTTCGCTGTTGGGTTATGTTATTTCGTTTCCTGCACTTATAATTATTTTTTTCGGCATGTTCTATGAATATTCCCTATTCCAGATTTTATACAAAAAATTGTACATAGCCAAATATCAGAGTATTAGAGTTATATTTTTAATGAGCTTAATTTTTTTAGTCCCAATATTTATGTGGAACAGTCTATCTCTCAAATACTATTTTCTTTCTCATTTCCCAGAATTTCTTCGATGGTATCTCTCAGTGACGCTCCTTCCTTTTCTCATTGCTCTCGGGACATTTCTTTTCAATCTTCATCTGAGAAGCAGACAGTTTAAAGATTCCCGAGAAGGGGTGAAATAGATGCGAAAAACGGTGGATGAGAAAGTATGGGATTCGGATTCCGACTATGTAGCGGATTACTGGGAACTATACAATTACTACAAGGACCCAACCAAGGCAGATTCCGATAATGACGGAGCACCCGACTGGTTCGAGATATCTTACATGGGATACAACACAGATACAGATGGAGATGACTTTGTGGTAGAGAGAATGAAAACAGAAGGATTGAGTTAAAGGGATTTCCTCATTCCGAGGGCCTTGTCCGTTTTCGCCATGCTCTCCTCCTTTGGCATGAGCTCCATCATGGACCTTATGGCATCTATGTTCTCCGGTATCACATCGCTCTCCTGGTGTATCGCCTGATAATAGTAAAGAGTGTCGCCGACAACATGGACTCCGTCCTTCCACACGGCGATCTCATAGAGGTCACTGTATGGCCTGCCGAATCCTCTCGCCATCTCCATTATCTGGGCTGTAGATTTTATGCCGTTGGCAGAGCTTATTAGTAGAATCCTCGGATAATTTGACCATATGTCCAGAACTTCGTCCTCGCTCACCTCTTTCTTGAGCTTGACTACAACGGAATGCATGTGCATTATCGTCGTGGGAACTTTTACAGCGGTCGTCTGGATATTCAGATACGGCATGACGCTCTGAACGTCAGGTCCGTGGTGACTGGGAACCTTCAAGACCGGTTCTATTGCATTTATGGGACCTTTCTTCGAATCCCCCGGATCGGCAGCTCTTCTGACCATCACCGCCAAGACGTTCTCTATTCCGACCTTCTCATGCAGGGGATAAAGAGTCCTTATCAGCCCTGTTGTATTGCAAGAAACAACTCTGACACGATCCTTACCCCATGCCTCCTCATAGTTCGCAATTGAACTGAACGATGTTCCGGCTATCTCGTGCTTTTCTCCGCCCTGCCATATGGCCTTTATGCCGAACTTGTCGTACATGTCGAGATACGGGCTCTTGGATGTGGCATCCACCACGAGATCCGCTCTTTCGAGCATCTCCTCTACCGTCCCTTCTACTTTTATGCCGGCGCTCTCCAGTCCGTGGATGCTCTCGGCAGGAGCATAGAACGGATATCCCTTTTCCATGGCCATGAAGGCCTCGAAGGTCGGCGACCTCTTGGCGACCCCTATGACCTCCATATCGTCCTGCATGGAGACTGCGTCCGCAACCCTTTTTCCTATGGTTCCGTAACCGTTTATAGCCACTTTCACCTTCATGTTATCGGAGGGGAATCGGAGAGGGATTTAAAGGATTTGCCGTATTGTGGGCATGAGACTGCCAAGTTAAGAAATCCAGAAATTGTAGAACAGCATGAATGATTTCAGCCATGATTCCACCGTCCTTATTCTGGCATTTTCAGGGAATATGTTCCGGAATCTTTTGGTTCCGGATTTCAATACGCTGAACCATCCCCCTCGATAGGACCTCTCGCCAAAAGTCCTGTGAATCCACTGGAAACCGAACCTTTCCAGAGCCCATGGATACCATGGGCCTCTGTCCAC
>JAJRTH010000029.1 GCA_024278375.1 archaeon
ATACGAGAACGGCAGGGTGTGGATTAATAAGGAGCAATACTTCGAAGGGATTCCTGAGGATGTCTGGAACTTTCACATAGGAGGTTATAAAGTACTGGACAAATGGCTGAAAAGCAGGAAAGGAAGGAAGTTAAGCGGGGAAGAGATAATGCAGTTCATACAGATAGTTGAGATTCTGAAAAAGACGATGGAGATTATGGAGAAGATAGACAATAGAATTGAATTTTAAAAAATATTTAAATGTACATTCCCGATGTGTTGTCTGTTATGATTTTCTTTTCCTCTTGGCCAGTCCCATCTTTCGGCAGCAGATTCAAGATTAAAAGGGCCCTGACGGTTACTGTTACCACTTCCTGAATAGCATCGGCAAATCGGTTGATTGAAGAAGGGTCCTTTTCTGAGATAACTATCTGTTGCTGAACTGTAAATCCTTCCAACTCTGATAATTTATTAATACCCTGTGGTAGTAAACTAAAACCAGTTCTTTCTTGGGACAACAATTCATGCTTGAGACTGATTAATATCTTTTCACCCAATTCAGGATTTAATTTTTGAAATATTGTTTTCATTTCATCTGGTATATCAATTTGAATAAAGATAATAATCGAATCTTTTTCTTGCCTAACAAAAACTGGTCTACTTCCATGCGAGACAGCTAATAATGTGATAGTTTCGTTGTTTGACTCTGCTTCTACATATTGATACTTTCTTCCAAGTTTTTTACAATATTTTTCAGCAAGCCCCAGTTTAGGCGGTATTTTAGCTTCTGTCTTAGTTTTTCTCCTTGGTCTATTCCGATGTGACATTCTCTTTTCCTCGCTCCAACGCCTTTATTTCTTCATATAAACCTATAGGGCCTCTTTCAATCGTCTCTATATAGAGATCGACTTTTTTTATATCGAAATTTCGAGCGTCCAATTCCCATACAGGCATTCTTTTCTTCATCATGATTAACCCTTATTGAATTCTCCTATATGTACTTTTTGAAAACTCGTTAATAGAGATTCCTTAAGCAATAAACCTTTAATAATCCACTGCCATCTCCCAACCATGTGGTTTGAGCGCTTCCTTGAGGAGGACATAGGCTTCGGAGATATTACCTCAGAGCTTCTGCTCGGGGATGAGGAGATTCTGGGAACGATTTTTGCGAAGGAAGAATGTGTTCTGGCAGGCATGGATGAGATAGCTGAGATGTTCGGGCATCACGGCATAAAATGTACCAGATTCGCATCCGACGGCGATAGGATAAAGACTGGGGACAATATCCTCGAGGTCAAAGGAAGGGCAAGGGATGTGCTGAAACTGGAGCGCACGGCTCTGAACATACTCGGACATATGAGCGGGATAGCAACGAAAGCCTCCGCTTTTGTCGAAAGAGCCAGAAAGGAGAATCCCGAGATAATCGTTGCCGTTACGAGAAAGACCACACCCGGTCTCAGGAACATGGACAAGAAGGCCGCCATGCTCGGAGGTGCCGACACACATCGTCTGAGGCTCGACGACCACATACTGATCAAGGACAATCATATCGCTGTGGTGGGAAGCGTGGCTGAGGCGGTAAGAAGGGCTAAAAAGGCCAGTTTCGTCAGGAAGATAGAGATAGAGGTGGAGAGTCTGGAGGATGCGCTCTCCGCCGCTGAGGCTGGTGCCGACATAATAATGCTGGACAACATGGGCCCGGAGAATGCGAGGAGAGCATACGAGAAAATAAAATCGAAGTACCCGCAGGTTCTTGTCGAGATATCCGGAGGAATAAACGAGGATAATATAGCCAGTTATGCGAAATGTGCGGACATAATATCCTCGGGCTCGATAACCCACTCCGCCCGTTCGATAGACTTTTCCATGGAAGTGGAGCTGATAATCTAATCCCAGATAACATCCACTTCATCTGTTCGAAATCTCTGCCTGACCACGGTATCTTCTATTTTCATCCTATAGCCTGCTTCATACATTCTATGGCCCAGGAGCGCTATCATCGCACCGTTGTCCACGCAGTATTTGCAATCCGGAGCATGGAATCTGGCACCTCTCTCCTCTGCCATGGTTTTAACCATTTCCCTGAGCCTTTTATTGCAGGCAACACCACCACCCAGAAGAACCTCGTCTTTTTCAAGATGAGCCATCGCTCTCTCTGTTACTTCCGTAAGCATGGCGAACGCGGTCTCCTGAATGGAATAGGCTATATCTTCCATTCGCTCTCTTTTTCTGAGGTGAAGGGCGGCGGTAAGAAGGCCTGAAAAGGAGACGTCCATACCTCTGACGGAATAGGGCAAAGGCAGGTATTTCTCCGCTTTCAGTGCGAGTTTCTCGATCTCCGGTCCTCCGGGAAAAGGAATTCCCGATTCTCTCGCGAACTTATCCAGCATGTTTCCGATGCCTATGTCCATGGTCTCTCCGAAAACCCTGTATCTTCCGCCTGCCAGGGCTATGATCTGGGTGTTTCCACCCGAGGCGTAGAGCATCACCGGGTTCCTGGCTCCAGTCAGGAACTTTCCTATTTCCATATGGGCCATGCAGTGATTGACACCGACTATCGGGATATTTCTGTATATCGAGATGGTTCTGGCCACCGTGGCGGCAACCCGCAAACAGGGCCCCAAGCCAGGCCCCTGAGAGAATGCCACGAGTTCGATGTCTTCAGCATTGAGACCGGATTTTTCCACGGCCTCCCTTATAATCTCCCCGGAAACGGATGCGTGGTGGTCAGCCGCTTCTCTCGGATGTATCCCTCCCTTTTCCGGTCTGAACGTTCTTGAAGCGAGGGAGAGTATCTCCCTGCCGTTGAATATTCCCACGCTGAAGGTATGTGCGGTGCCCTCTATGCCTATGACGTTCACGGTGGTGAATGGTGGGAATACTTAAAATGACCTATACCTATATATGGGAGAAGTGAATGCGCAGAGGTCATGATGGCCGGGGTGGTGTAGCCTGGTAGCATCAGGGACTGTGGATCCCTTAGCCCGGGTTCAAATCCCGGCCCCGGCCCTTTTCTATGTGATATTTGTGTGAAAAGGACCGTGGCCTGCGACTCTTTTCGGCGAAAAGAGTCTGAGTCGCAGGGACGTGGCCCTGCTCCTCCGGCCCCGGCTATTTTCCCTATTTATGAGAGGGCTGAGGTGAAAGCAAATTTATAATAGAATGAGCATTGCACCCTGTGCTCTGCGGTGCTGACGAGGCAGGTAGAGGGCCGGTCATAGGTCCGATGGTTGTCGCTGCCGTTAAGGTCGAGAGCGAGGACTTTCTTAAGGAAATCGGTGTCAGGGACTCCAAGAAGTGCACGCCACAGAGAAGAGAAAGGCTTGCCGAAATTATAAGGGAAAAATGCGAGCATGAGATGATCATCGTATCTCCGGAAGAGATAGACAGGATGAGGGAGGAGATGACCCTCAACGAGCTCGAGGTTGAAGTGTTTGCGAGGGTTCTCAACAGGCTGTGCACGGACGGATGCGAGATATATCTGGATGCCGCGGATGTGAACGAGGAGCGCTTCGGCGATGAAATCCGCAGGAAACTTGCGATAAAACCGGGAAAAATAGTTGCAAAGCACGGAGGAGATGACATTTACCCTGTGGTCTCGGCCGCATCCATACTTGCGAAGGTCACCAGAGATGCGGAGATAGAGAGGATAAAGAAAGAACTCGGAGAGATAGGGAGCGGATACCCCGCAGACCCTGTCACAAAGGAGTTTCTGAGAAAATGGGTCGAAGAGCACGGAGACCTGCCGCCGTACACGAGAAGGTCCTGGAAGACCGCTAAGAAGGCGCTGGAGAGCGCGAAGATGAAGACACTGGATGATTTTATGAGGTGAAAGGATGGAAGTTAAAGAGCTGCTGGAAGATGCCATAGAAAAGTTCAACCAGAAGATTGCCGAGGATGAAAAGATGGCCGCCGAGCTTGAAGGAATAGAGCGAACGATAGTGGTCAGATTGAAAGATAACGGAGCATATCATTTCGTGTTAAAGGATAAAAGAGCGGGTCCACTCGAGGAAGGAGATGTGAATGGAGATATTGAGATAATCAGTGACTCCGAAACGATAGTAGCGCTCTTCAACAGGGAAATGGGCCCGATGAAGGCGATAGCAACCAAAAAACTGAAGATAAATGCATCCATACAGGATATGCTGAGGATAAGGAAGTTCTTCTAGGCGATCTAATGATATATGAGTTCGAGGGCAAAAGGCCGAAGATAGGCAAAGGAACATATGTCCATGAAAGTGCTGTTATAATCGGAGATGTCAGCATCGGAGAGAGGTGCTTTATAGCTCCAGGAGCGGTTTTGAGAGGAGATTACGGGAGGATAACAATCGGAGAGGGTACGGCCATAGAGGATAATGTGGTCGTCCATGCAAGACCTGAAAAGATAACGGAGATAGGAAATCATGTAACCATCGGTCACGGTGCCATCATTCACGGCGCATCGATAGAGGATTATGCGGTTATAGGCATGGGTGCCATAATAAGTGATTTCGCAAGGGTTGGCAGATGGGCTGTGGTGGGAGAAGGAGCGGTTGTTAAGAACAGACAGGAGATACCCTCAGAAAGCATAGCCGTCGGAGTGCCCGCGGAGGTTCTCGACAGAAAAATAAGCGATGAGTACAAGAAGCAGTGGACAGAGTTCAAGAAAATATACGGTGAGCTCGCGGAGAAAAAGTATCCCGAAGGATTGAAGAAGATCGGGTAGATTATTCGTTTGATTCCAGTATCTCCACATGGTCTTCGTATGCCTTTATCCTGCAAAGGACCTTTATGGGAACCCCGACAACGGCCTCCAGGGCCTCCCTGTTCTCGCTCTTGTCCACGGCGATCAGTATCTCCCTCAGGTGAGCACCGGTTTCCCTGAGAGCCTGAATAACCGCTACAAGGGTCCCTCCAGTGCTGAGAACATCGTCCACGAATATGACATGGCTGTCGGGTTCTATACCGTTTATGAAGAGTTTCGATTTGGAATATCCGGTCACCTGCTCAACCGATATCTCACCTTCCAGACCGTAGGAGCGCTTTCTTATTATGGTGAACGGTATCCCTGTCTTCACCGACAGCAGTGACGCTATGGGTATGCCCATCGCCTCGGCCGTGATTATCCGGTCAACGTTGAAATTCCCAATCTTCAGCATCCTTTCCACGACTTCTTCCAGGAGTTCGGGTTCTATGTAGGGAATCCCGTCGGTTATCGGATGCACCACGTAGTTGTACTCTCCCTTCTTCACAATAGGTGCTTTTTTAAGACTTTCCTCAAGTTTCATTTCTTCACCACCTTTTCGTTCACACCTGCATATCTCAGCAGTTCAACAAGGGCTCTGTGGTACCCATCTCCGCTCGAACTCAGGAGTTTATCGGCCCTTTCTTTCAGGGATTCGCCAAGCTCCTTTTCTATCCTGTTATACTGCCATTCCCTTCCTTTTTCCATGCCCATCGCAGAGAGAAAGGCGTAGGCCAGGGCCTTTATGTGCTCGTCCTTTGAGGGCCAGGAATCTATGGTCTTCACGGCACCCTCCTTTTCGCCGATCTTGTACGCACGTGCAACGGAATCGCAGAATTCGGCGGTTTTCGGTAGCTTCTCATAGTGTGGCAGTTTTTCGAGCTTCTTATCAGCTTCGAGCATCGCGAGCGCTCCGTCTATTATCTCGAGAGGGGTCCTTCCGACTTTTCCGTGCTCGTTCCACACGAGCTCCGCCCTCTCCTTATTTCCGAGTATCTTTCGGAGTGCCTTCTTTCCCCACCTGTCCCAGCAGTAATCCAGCAGTTTGTTAATCGAAGGACTCTCTATCATTATGGGCCCTTCCCTCAGCCTCACGAACTCCTCGACCACCTTTCTGTATTTTTTCGGGTTCAGGGCATCTATGAATGCCTTCTCATCCTCTCCGTAGCATTTCCTGCCGATTATGAGATATCTGCCCTCACCCTGATATCCCCTCCTTCCCGAAGTGAGAGCTCTCTCCATGAACTTCCTGTCCGAAATCTTCCCGTGGACATATTTCTCCACAATCTTCTTCATGCCCTTTTTCTCGGGCTTCGGGCAGTTTTCGCCGTCTGAAACGACTTCAAGGTCAACGATGGCATCTATCTCGAAATCCTCCATCGGGTTCTTCGCACCAATTCCCTCGGTTATCTTCCCGAAGAGGTTTGATTCGTCGGAAAGGCACTGTTCGCAGACCCCCATCTCTATTTCCTGTGATTTCCAGTATATTCTCAGATACGGCACGGACTCTCCGTCCCTGAGGTGTTTGCACATCAGATGCTTGCCCTCCCGGTGAAGTCTGTAAGGTATCCTTCTCAGGGCCTCTTTAACATATTCTTCCGGAGGTTCGGGCCTCTTTCCCGTGCAGTAGAGCTTATCCCTGGTGGCGTAGAAGTACAGCCTTTTCTTCATGGCCAGAGGCATGTATGCCAGAAGAAGGAGTCTTTTGTCGTCATAGTGCTGGGTACCTATGAGAATCTCCTTCGGAACCTTTCCCCTGACCGCATATATGGCCTCGCCGAAAGGAGTGGGCGCCGCAGCCGTGTAAGGAACCTTTCCCGAGTTGGCTATCATCAGCATTGCGGCATAGCCTCTCGCAAGCGGGTCCCCGTGAGATGCGAGTTTCTCCAGCCTTTTCTGGTCATCGGCAAACCTCTGCACGAGAGACAGAGCTCTTTCCAATTTCCTGAACATCGATTCGCTGCACCCTCCGATGCACTCGGGAAGCAGCGGAGAATAATCCTCTCTCAGGGCCCTTGCCCTCTCTACAAGTGCTCTTTCCTGTGATTTCGGCGGAGCCCTCGCCCCGAAGCCTCTCCTTCTTTTTCTTGCCACAACGGGGAAATAAAGGGATGATTAAAAATTCTTTCCATACCTCTTTCGAAGCATGATGAACACGACTACGGCGGCAACCGCAAGGATTGCCGCGCCGGCGGCGATGTATTCCCCGGATATCGCCCCCGATTCCTCAGAGGGCATGTCCGAAGATGGCAACGGTGTCGTGTTCGCCGTCTCATTTGTTATGGGCACCGTTGTCGTGATCGGAACTTCCGGCTAAGGTCCGATTACCGTGAAACAGATGTCCTTGCTCGTTGCACTCACAGTGTTGTTATATATCAGAAGGCTCGCCGTTATTTTGAGCACATAGGTGAGTGTCTGATTTTCGGCGGCGGTTCCGGTGAATGTGTATGTCCAAGTACCGTCGTCGGAAACACCGTATTTTTCGAAGGAGGCCCCGGTACCGAGCGAGAAACTGTACTCCACCGTTGCCCCTGTCCCGGTTATGCTGTTATATTCGCCGTATGGCTCAAATGTGTTGCTGTTGATAATCTGGAACTCCACCGCATACGATGTGCCGCTGTCGAGCGTCACTATGCCGGAGTCGGGTATGTTCAGAAACTCTATTTCTATCTCATATTCCAGGGGTGGCGGAGGAATAGCGGTTATTATCTTTATGTCGTTCACCTCGATATCTGCAGTCTCATCATAGGCCGAAGCTGTTATTGTGATATGTATGAAGCTACCTTCCTCAGGAACCGGAGGTGTGAATGTCACCCTCGCCCTTCCGTTCGAATCCGTGATAGCGGTAGAACTGTTCAGAGTGCCATTGTCCACGGCAAAGCTCACGACCACTCCGGAAACAGGTTCGTTGGTGTTTTTGTTGTACAGATAGGCGTCGAGGTTCACGGGTTTCCCGCCTTCCACTTTATCGGAAATCTGGATCGAAATCTCCCATTCCGAAGGAGGAGTGGGTCTCAGCTCCTTTATGGTGTACCAGTTGAAGAGCGTTCTGTCCCTGTGAACGAAGCCTTTCCAGATGTTGTTGTATGCCTCCAGGACATCTCTGTAATAGAGCACGCCATATGGAGCATCCTCGGCAATTGTTGCCTGCATCTCCTTGCATAACTCCACCCTTCTGGAGATGTTCATCTCCCTGTTGAACTCGTTGCAGAGCCTGTCAAAGCTCCTGTTGTGATATCCGGGATTATTGCTCCCACCACCAAGCATATCATTGTATGATGAGAAGAAATCGCAGGGTGCTTTTGCGGACGAAAGAGGAGTCGGTATGGACCATCCCAACATATATATCTGGAAATCGTGCCGGTTTATCTGGCTGACGATATTATCGAAGTTCGTCGGTTTCGACCTGAAGTTCAGACCTGCAGCAGTGGCGGCCTGCTCTATAATAAGACCGGGTTGCACACTGATCGGGTCGTAATCGGCCGGCGGAGTGAGCATGGTAATCTCGCTCTCTCCGAGATATGGCAGTTCTCTTATCCCGTCTCCGTCACTATCAGGTGCGTAACTATCCAGTATTCTATTCGCCTCATCCGGGTCATAATTGTATATCTTTATGTTCGGATTGTACCACATCGTGTTCACGGGAGACACAACGGAGGTTCCTATGCTCCCGAATCCCTGGAGGAACTTCGTCACAATGGTCTGCTTGTCTATAAGATGTGCCATTGCAACCCTGAAAGGTTTGCCTATATCCGTGTAATCTCCGGTATATGTCGGGTTGTCTCCTCCTTCCTCGAGATATCCCGCATATCCGAAATCTTTAATTCTCATG
>JAJRTH010000030.1 GCA_024278375.1 archaeon
CAGGGTCAGATATGTTACGAGGGCGATTATAGATGCGGCGATTGGGCCCAACATTTTTGTGCCTCCTATCAGTTGTACAGTCCGAATCATTCATAGCATATATTCTTTTCGTTTACCTCATGTCAGAATTCGTTTTTTGTTAAGCGAACTAGCCATAAATATATAATATATTGATAAACATATACGAGAAAATAGGCTTTTTCCCCATATAAGCATGTGTTTGCGAATTCGTGCTACGAATATAAGATTATTGGCACGAAATCTTTATATACCTCCGTCTTTTCCGTAACACAAAAACAAAAAATTTGCTACGAAGGTGAAAAGATGGCCGATGAAAAAGAAAGTAGAGAAAAAATATGGAAAATAATAGCAGCATGTATGATAATAACTATTCTAATAATTTCGGGATATAATCTGTATCCCAGTGAAAGAAAGAAAACTACTGAGGGACAAATCAACGTTATAGATGCAGTAGGGGATACCATAATTCTAGATAAACCTGCCAACAGAATAGTACCCACTTTCTTCTTCGAGGAAATTTTCGCTTTAGGAGCGGAGGACAATATTGTCGGTTGGAGCAGAGGTTATTGGGAAGGACGGCGGCAATCAATTTGGGATAAATATTTAAATGAGTCCGGTTTTCCAGTAGAGGAAATACCGGATGTGGGCTATATATATAAAGGAACATTCGACTGCGAGAAAGTAGCAGAACTTGACCCGGATATTGTAATACTATATCAACGCCAACCAGAGATCGAAGAAAAATTGAGCAAATTTGGGATTCAATCAGTACATGTAGATTTTCACTCGGAAACGGAAACTATCAGAAGCATAAAGATATTGGGAAAGGTTTTAGGAAAAGAACAAAGAGCCGAGGAACTTGCAGAGTTCTACCAAGAGCAAACCAATAAAGTCTATTCTGTGTTGGAAAATATTAAAGATAAAGAGAAGCCGAAAGTATATGTGGAAGGTGGATGGAAAGAGTATAGCACTTATGGCAATACTTATATGTTCGGTGCACTAGTAGATTTAGCTGGTGGTGAAAATATTGCTACCAGTGCTGGAATAATTAAAAGCGGCACCATATCTCCGGAATATATTTTATCTGAAGACCCTGATGTAATAATTATAACCGGAGCGACATGGGCTGGACATGAAGATCGGCCTCAGCTAGGGTATTACACAGACCCCCAGAAAGCAAGGCAATCTCTTGAGAACAGACTTGATCGCCCCGGGTGGGAGAATCTAACAGCTGTAAAAAACGGTACTGTTTATAGCATCCATCACGGTTTGGCCAGACACATTTACGATTTCTACTGTCTTCAATACTTTGCGAAATGGTTTTATCCAGAGGAATTTGCAGATCTAGATCCGGAAGAAAGTTGGAGAGAATTTCATGAAAGATTTTTACCAGTAACTTACAGCGGCACATGGAGCATCTCATTAGAGGAATAATATGGTGAGAGACCTAAGAGCTAGAGAATTATACAGGAGCATAATCAGGAAAAAACTTATTTTTCTTTCTTCTCTTATACCTCTATTGTTCTTTATCGTTATAATGGCTGTTTCTACTGGTTCAGCATCCATCCCTCCATCGGAAGTGTTCTCCGCAATTTTAAAAAAATTTTTACCATCTTACTTTTATTGCAATGAAAGGCACTACTTAATAGTCTGGGAATTGAGAATGCCTGTGATTCTGATGGGATTGCTTGTTGGGATTGCACTCGGCACTGCAGGCACCGTAATGCAAACGATACTCAACAATCCATTAGCAAGTCCTTACACTCTTGGGTTGTCAGGAGGTGCGGGGTTTGGTGCTGCTCTCGCTATAGCGTTTGGAATAGGAATTCCATATGTCGGATACAGTTTCCTCATAGCAGTAAATGCTTTTTTCTTTTCACTCCTAGTCTGTCTTTTAATTTATTTAATCAGCAGGCTGAAAGGTGCAACTTCAGCTACGATGGTTCTCACAGGAATTGCTTTGATGTATTTATTTTCCTCACTAGTCTCCCTTACTCAATATTTTGTATCTGATCAAGTCCTTCAGGAAATAGTTTTCTGGTTATTTGGAAGCCTCAGTAAAGCTACCTGGGCAGGAGTGTACACAGTATTCGCAGTAGTTCTTGTAGTTTGTCCCCTTATTACAATGAACGCATGGAAACTTACTGCTTTAAGATTAGGTGATAAATCTGCCGAAGGGTTAGGAATAGATGTAAAAAAATTAAGACTGCGACTGATGGTATATATCTCTTTATTGACAGGAGTCGCAGTATGTTTTACGGGAGTAATAGGTTTTATCGGATTGGTATCACCACACATGGCCAGAATGATTGTTGGCGAAGATCACAGGTATCTTCTACCGGGGTCATGTTTGATAGGTGCCATTCTCTTAATATCTTCGAACACAGTAGGCAAAATAATCATTGCACCGTTTATTCTTCCGGTAGGAATTGTTACATCATTTATAGGTGTTCCGTTTTTTCTCTATCTGATATTATCTAAAAGGAGGGAGTTTTGGTGAATGTGGTAATTAGAGATCTACAATTTAGCTACGGTTCTAAAGATGTATTAAAGAATATAAATATTCGGGCGGATGCGGGAAAAATTCTAACGGTTATTGGTCCCAATGGCTCAGGAAAAACCACTCTTCTCAAATGCATAGCTGGCCTACTCAAACCGAAAAAAGGATATGTCGAACTAAATGAAAGAAAGATATCTACTTACAAAAAAGAGGAACTTGCAAAGTTAATAGGTTACGTCCCACAAGAAATTTCTCATGGAGGTGTTCTGACAGTTTTTGAAACAGTTCTTCTGGGGAGATGTCTAGATTTATCTTGGAGAGTTAGTGACGAGGATCTTGATATTGTGTTGAGAATTCTAGAGGATTTCGGCATTCAAAAATTCGCTTCGAGAAATATCAATGAACTCAGCGGTGGTGAAAGGCAGCATGTGTTTATCGCACAGTCTTTAGTTACAGAACCAAAAGTTCTCATTATGGATGAACCTATTAGCAATTTAGATTTGAGACATCAATTAGAAATTCTTGATTTAGTAAAGAATTGGACGAAGAAGAACAATATCGTCGCTTTTATAGCGATGCACGATCTTAATATGGCAGCTAGATTTTCTGACGAATTAGTAGTGTTAAATGGCGGGGAAAATTTCGCATTTGGAGAACCAAAATCTGTTTTGACCACAGAAATGATAAGATTGGTTTACGGTGTCAATGCAAAAATCTATCACGACGGCAATGGAAAACCGCAGATAATCCCGATTGATTATTCAAGGAAATCGGAATACACTCAAGTAGAGGTGAAAAAAATGGAAAAAGAAAGATTTGAATTTGATTGGGAAAAGCAATGGCTAGAGAGAATAAAAAGTAAGGAGAAGAATGCTAGTATGGACTCTGTGACAGATTACTGGAACAAGAGGGCCGAGGATTATGCAGATTATATAAGAACGAGCGACTATGACCACGGAAGAAAGATAAAAGAAATATTCGAGAAAGAGAATATTTTGAAACGGGATTTTGAAGTTCTTGATATAGGCGCTGGACCAGGTTCGTTAACGATTCCTTTTGCGGAATCCGTAAAAAAAGTGACGGCCGTAGAGCCCGCTAGAGAGATGTGCAAATACCTTATGAGAAATTCCAAAGAGAAAGGGCTCGAAAACATTGAAGTCATTAACAAGAGGTGGGAAGACATAGATGATGCAGAATTTGAAAAAAAATTCGATATCGTTATTTGTTCGCACGTTATATGGCATTTTTCAGATATAGGAAAACAGCTGATGAGAATGAACAATGCGTCAAGAAGATATTGTTGTATTGCTACCAGTGCAAAATCCGAAAGTCAAAGTTTCGATGGTATGTATCAAAAACTAGGATTACTTACAGATGGTGTACAGATATCAGATTTTATATATCTATTTAATATATTATATTATAGAAATATATTGGCCAATGTTGCCATAATAGATACCGTCATGAAAAGGTCGGTGAGTTCTGGTATAAGTATGTGGGAACTCTTTCTCGGTAGATATAGGGAACCAACATAAGAAGATAGAGAAATCATCAGACAACACGTGTTGTGTAATTCTGAGAATGGCATATATGAAAGAGAAGTTAAGATGGCAGTGTTGTGGTGGAAACAGGAGTGCTACCTATGAAAATTGTAGATTGGGAAAAATTATGGGAAATGAGTTATTTGTACAATCGAAATATGGAACGCAAAGAGCCTGGAATAGAATATTGGGATGAAAGAGCGGACGATTATTCGGATGGTGCTACAAGTAATGATTATGAGTATGGGAGAAGAGTTCTTGAGGTACTGACTCGTTATGCCCTGATCGATTCTAATTCAAATGTACTGGAAATAGGACCGGGTCCTGGAACGTTTGCGATACCATTTGGGAAAAAAGTGAAAAAAGTAACAGTCGTTGAACCCTCTCAAGGAATGATAAAATACCTAAAACAGAATGCGGAGAAAGAAGGTGTCAGTAATATCGAGGTCATAAACAAGAAATGGCAGGATGTGAATGATTCCGAAGTCACTAAGAAATTTGACTTGGTCATTTGCTCCCATGTGTTATGGTTCTTCAAAGATATCTGGAAGCAATTGGAAAGGATGGAAAAAGCATCGAAAGGATTTTGTGTTGTCGCTCAGGGAACTGGGTGGAAAAAAGGAATGAATGATTTATGGAATATGGTTTTAGGTGATCAAAAGATGCATGACTGGTCGAATTATACTATCATTTTTAATATATTATATAACAGAAAGAGGCTTCCGAGCGTTAGGATAATAAACTATAGAATTGTAAGAACTCCTGAGAAATGGATAAAATCCAGAGAACTTTGTTTCGATAGGTATACAAAATTGACACCAGATAAAAAGAGGATGATCAGAGACTACATCCTGAACAACTCAGAAGATGGAAAATTCAAAACAGATGCACAGGCTGCTGTAATATGGTGGCACGCTCAGGAAGATTGGGGATGAAGAATGAAGGTTGTCGGGGCACATCAGAAATATTAAGATGAGAAGGGCGCACAAATTTATGATAAAATGAATCTCCCAGCCGTAGCAAGCTCCAGGGTATAGGAATCAAATTAATTAATCGTGGTTTTAGTATTGCACAATCTTAACTTGGCCGGGAGATATTGTGACAGAATGATACTTCTTAAGGCATGTAAAATCCATTCTGCAAGTAAACCTCAGGATGTTCTCACAAAAGACAGCATAAGAGATGTGTTAAAATCTATGTAGAAATGATTACAATGAGAATGTCAGGTCTCTGAAGATAGTCCCAGTATCTGCGGTAAACAGGGATTTTCCGCTCATAAAAATGTGTTTTTCGCAACAGACCCCCTGCCATTTTCAGATAACCCTTAAATACCCTCATCCGATGCTCCGCCAATGACAGTGCTGGTCCCCAAGGAGGTCTTCTTCACATCCGGAAAGGGAAAGGCGGACGAGAAACTGCTGAGTTTCGAAATGGCCCTCAGAGATGCCGGGATAGAGAGGCTTAACCTAGTATCCGTATCATCCATATATCCGCCGGGAACAAAGATAATCTCCAAAAAAGAGGGTTTGAAGAAGCTTCTGGATGGTCAGATAACCTTCTGCGTGATGTCGCAGATAACGACATATGAAAGGGGAGTGGTGAGCGCTGCCGTGGGCCTGGCAAGGCCTTCCGATGATAGGCACTACGGATACATATCGGAATATCATGGCCATGTCGGTCTCGATGAGGCCAGACAGGTTGCGGAGGACATGGCCGCATACATGCTCGCCTCCCTCACAGACATAGACGAGGAGAGCGTCAGCGATGTTCGCTCCGTGGGCGCTTCCATACAGGGAGATGACGAGCACTGGGTAACCGCCATAGCGGCTGCCATCTTCATACTCTAAATCTCTTGGGGGTCAACTCGTCGGGAATCTCTCTTTTCCTGTCTCTGCCTTTCGAGGCGCATTTTGTGCACGCCCTCAGATTGGCAACATAATGCTCATCGCAAGCCGCGTTTCCGCATATGGAGCAGACATGCATTGCTGGTTTGCCGCAGATATGGCACAGCCCCTGGATCATGGTGTCAAATGGCACTGCTGGTTTAAAACTTTCCGTGTTTCTAGGTCAAATCTGACATAAACGCTTAAATAAGTGCGAAGAAGAGGGGTAGCGGATGATAGTCATCAGAGGTCTTTTGAAGAGATACGGAGATATTGTTGCCCTCGGTGGCATAGATGCGGAGTTCAGGGACGGAGAGGTAACGGCCGTCCTGGGCGAAAACGGTGCCGGAAAGACAACAATGCTGAAGATATGTGCCAATGTAATACCCTTCGATTCCGGCTCCGTGGAGATAGACGGCATATCGGTGAGGGAGGATTCCATAGACGCAAGAAAGATAACGGGATATCTTCCGGAAATGCCATATCTCTACGAAAGGCTCACGGGAAGGGAATTTCTCCAGTTCGTTGCCTCCGTGAGGGGAGTGGAAAAGAGCGACGAGAGGATTGAGAGACTCGCCGGTACCCTGGGCATACGCGAATTTCTGGACTATGAGATTGGCACCTATTCCAAGGGGATGAAGCAGAAGATTTCCACCATTGCGGCCATAATCCATTCACCCAGAAATCTATTGCTGGACGAACCTGTTTACGGTCTGGACCCGCTCACGTCCAGGACTCTCCAGGACTTCATAAGAAAACGGTCGGGGACAACGGTAATAGCCACCCATTCCACGGACCTGGTCGAGAAGATAGCGAACAGGGTGTATATAATGAAAAGAGGGAACATAGTGTTCCATGGCGAGACAAGGGAGCTGATGGATGAATACGGGAGCGTTTAAAATGCTTACTTCTCGGCTGTTAGGGGAAAGCATTAGGGTCTATGCGCTCGAACTCACCGAAACCTCCCGAAACCTCAGAAAGAAAGTTATGGAGAGCACTGCGCTCTATCTCTGGTTTTCCATCATAATAGTGTTTTCCGTCATAATGAGCGCCCGCCTCACGATTTTCGAGATGAACGCATCGTTTCCGATAGACATGGAGCAGATATTCTTCGCTGTCTTCTTCCTTCTGATGCTGAAGAGTTCCGCCGATTTCCACAGATATTTTGTAAATTCCAGAAGAATAGAGTATCTATTCGCATCCCCAATCTCCCATTTCAGAACGAGCTTCGGGATTTTCACCCTTATTTTCTGGATAAATCTCGGTCTCTGGGCGCTCTTCTCCTCATCTTATGTGCTGATTCTCTTCCTATACGGTACGGACGTGGGCTATGCCGGTCTGTATCTCAAATTCACAATGGGCGTGATACTTGCCATACTCATTGGAACAACCCTTGCAATACACTATTTCAGCACCAAAAGGAGGCTCATGGCGATTCCCGTTATGCTCCTATCCACTCTCTGGTACTTCCACCGGCCGGAGCACATTCTAGCAACGATTGTATTGTCATCTCTGTATCTCCTGTGGGCATTGAAGATTTCCTACCTCTCTTTCGGATACGTCACAAGAAAGGAGAGGAGGAGTTCCCAAACCTATGCTAAGCGGCTCAGGAACCCTGTGGAAGCAATGACATGGAAGGAGACGACACTCCTTTGGAGAGAAAGACTGGTAATCAGCTTTCTTGTCACGGCGGTGTCGGTCGGTCTGGGCAGCGGCTATCTCGCAACACACATGGACATAGGCATATTTCCGCCACATATACGACCCCATATAGCCCCGGTTCTGCCCTATGTCTTCCTCTTCCTAGGGACATTCATACTCTCATCCTATATCTTCATCTTCTCGACACTCAACCTCTTTCTGGCCGAGGAGGACACTCTGTGGATGCTAAAGAACCTGCCGATATCTGGAAAATCCGTTGTCTCTGGAAAATTGAGAGCCACAATACTGGCGCTCCTGACCGCTCTGGCATTTCCCTTCCATTTCTCGGTTTTCACGGATGCGAAATACATATTTCTCGGTATTTCAATGGTGATTCTCTCTTTTTTCATATCTGCGGCCATATCCCTCCCATTCGGGATAAGATATGCCGGAAAGAAGTCCGATGTACTCCTGCTTTACAGTGTATCCATACTGCTCTTCACGCTTCTTTCCCTCGGCTCGTATGCGCTTTACAGACTGAGCTTCATGGGCGTCCCCGGACTCCTCATCACCATCTTCATTATCGACTGGAGCGCATTCTTTCTTTACATCTCACTTGAATATTCAGGAAAGATGATGGACAGAAAGTGGGCGGGGTGAAAATTTATTTATACGCGCTCCCCATGAACTAATCCCGAAAGGTGCATTCCATGAAAATAGCAGTGTTTCACGATTATTTCTCCGTTACAGGGGGCGGTGAGAAGCTTGTTTATACCATGGCGAAAGGGCTGGGAGCGGACATAATAACAACGGACATCGAGACACGCGTGGCGGAAAACCTCGGAAAGGATGTGAGATTCATCTCCATCGGAAGTAACCCGAACAGACCCCCTCTGAAGCAGATTTCCGCCGCAAAGAAGTTCCTGAAATCGGATTTTTCGAAGGACTACGATATTTTCATATTCAGCGGAAACTGGGCGCATTACGCATCGAAGCATCACCATCCGAGCATCTGGTACTGCCACACCCCGACCAGAGCCTTCCATGACCAGTACGGGAACATGCTGAAGGCCCTGCCCTGGTACGGAAAGATTCCCTACAAAATGTGGGTGAGAACCTATAGGAAGAAGGAATATCGCTCGATTGGTAGGATAGAGCGCATAGTCACGAATTCCAGGAATACGCTGGGGCGCATAAAGAGGTACTACGGAAGGGATGCCAGGGTGATATATCCGCCGATACCCGTGAAAAGGTACAGGAACATCGAATACGGTGATTTCTGGCTATCCGTGAACCGGCTTTACCCGGAGAAGAGGATAGAACTGCAGATAGAGGCATTCAGAAGGATGCCCGAGGAAAAGCTCGTAATAGTCGGCGGTGTCGGAAAAGGAGACCATTCGGCGAGATATGCGGAAAGAATAAGGAAGAGCGCTCCCCGGAACGTGAAATTCCTCGGTGAACTCGGCGAAAAAGAACTCTTAGAGCTCTACGGAAGATGCAGGGGGTTCATAGCCACGGCAAGGGACGAGGACTTCGGCATGACGCCCGTGGAGGCAATGGCGGCCGGAAAACCGGTTGTTGCAGTAAGAGAGGGCGGATTCCTCGAGAGTGTGGTGCAGGGTAAAACCGGCTATCTTGTGGGCCCAAATCTGAAAGAGATAATAAGGGCGGTCGAAGAGGTATCCAAGAACCCTGAAAAATTCGGTGAGGACTGCGTTAAGAGAGCGCAGATGTTCAGCGAGGAGCGATTCATCCGTGAGATGAGGGAAGAGGTGGAGAGGGCATGCGAATAGGTTTCACCTCGGATTATTTTCATCCTTCCGTAGGCGGCGCCGAGAGGAGCGCGCTGGAACTGGCCAAAGCTCTGGTGAAAAGAGGGC
>JAJRTH010000031.1 GCA_024278375.1 archaeon
AGTTTACCGTTGTTATTCTGGCATTTTCAGGGAATCGGTTCCAGAATCTTTTGGTTCCGGATTTCAATACGCTGAACCATCCCCCTCTATAGGACTTCGTTCTGAGAATGTCCTGTGAACCCATTGAAAGCCGAATCTTTCTAGGGCCCATGGATACCATGGGCCTCTGTCCACATATACCAGAGCTCCGGTCTCGTCCTTCTTCCTGCTTCTCACGAAAAGTTTTTCACCCCCAACCATTCCACCGATTGCCCTATCATAGTGTACCCATCCTGGCGCTCTTCGCCATCTCTGGGACGGTTTTAATCCTATAAATGTTATGTTGGCAGTCTCTATCGAAAGCAAAGCTAAAAATAATGCTTATATGTGGGGAACCTATGGAAAAGATGCCTGCCCTCTCGGTAAAGGACGGAAAAGCGGTCGTCATTAAAAATGAGGACTATCTGCCTGTCGGGGACCCGGTAAAGATGATGAGAAACCTGAAAAAGGATGGTTACGAGAAGTTCTATATCCTTGATATAGAGGGGATAGAAAGGAACAGAATGCAGATAAACCTCATAGAAAGACTTCCCGATGAGTTCAACATATGGGTGGATGCAGGCTTCAGAGATGTAGGCGGGGTGGAGGATGCCCTCATTCTCGGTGCTAAGATTGCAGTAATAGGGACAAAAAGCATAAGAAGCCTTGAAGAGGTGAAAAAAGCCGTTGAACTCTCGGAGAACATAGCGGTCTCCGTTGACCATTTCTACGGAATCCTGAAGTGGGGCGACATTCCCGGAGATTTCGATAGCATTGCGGAGCCTCTCCGTGATTGGGGTGTTGACCGGATAGTCTTCTCGAATCTGGGTGGCTTTGTTTCCTGGAAAGATGTTATCGGGAGATTTCGTGATTTCGAGCTCTGGCTAGGAGGAAATCTGCCAGAAAAGATGGAGTTCGAAGGAGTCTACGGGATCATCGTCCCTTATTCGAAACTATCTCAGTCCTGAGTCTCTTCTCCATATTCTCCCCCTGTGGGCCCTATCTTCCTGTTAGCCAGGTTCTCATACTCCGTGCTGAGGATGAAGGCTCTGGCCATTGCGAAGACTTCCGGATGTTTTTCGAGAGAGCGGTCTAACTGATACGCCTGCAAGGTCTTGAGGAAGGCCCTTGCAAATGCGTTTCTCGAGTTTTTAAGCGGGTCCGCTTCTTCTCTCTTCTCTTCTGCGCCGATGGTATCTCCTCGCAAATATGAGACAAAGAGGTTTAAATTCATTTCTGTTCCAGCACCTCTGGATTCACAATGAAATCCGGTTTTTCGCCCCGGAGCACCTTCAGTACCTGCTCGGCCGTGGTCACTCCGGCCCTTATCTGGGCTTCCTTTGTAGAGGCCCCAAGATGCGGTGTGAACACAATATTATCCAGCTCGAAGAGAGGCGTATTTCCGGGCGGTTCGTTCTCAAATACATCCAGAGCAGCACCTGCTATCTCTCCTTCCTTCAGCGCCTTATAGAGGGCATCTTCGTCTATTATCCCGCCTCTTGCGCAGTTGATTATATAGGCACCCTTCTTCATCATTCCCAGCTGTTCATCCGATATCATGTGCCTTGTTTCATCGGTGAGGAGTGCGTGTATGCTTATGAAGTCGGCATTCCTCAGTACATCCTCGAGACTTCCGGGCTCGGCACCCTTTTCCTTTATGAAGTCCTCCGGGATATAGGGGTCGAAGGCTATGCACCTCATTCCGAAGACCTTCGCCAGTTTCCAGACCTCCTGACCTATTCTTCCGAATCCTATGAGGCCAAGTGTCTTGTCCTGGAGCTCTATGCCTTTGAGCTTCTTTTTCTCCCATTTCCCCTCTCTCATGCTTCTGTCGGCATAGGCGAGGTGTCTCGCGAGGGACAGCATATGACCGAACACCAGTTCCGCAACGGAGTGCGTGCTCCCTCTGGGTGCATTGACCACAGGTATGCCCCTTTCCGTGGCCTTTTTCACATCGATGTTGTCCACACCGACTCCGGCCCTTCCTATGACCTTGAGATTCTTTCCCTTTTCTATGGCGTCGCCCCTCACCTTGGTCCTGCTCCTGACGATTATCGCATCGTACTTTTCTATCACATCCAGCAGTTCTTCGGGCGTCGGTTCGAAATAATCGACCTCCGCCTCTTTTCTGAGCACTTCCAGAGCCTCTTCGGCCAGCTTATCGGACACCAGTATCTTCATGTCAATCGGCATGAGATTATACGCTTGGATAAAAAACTGTCGGAACGCTTTTAATCCTCCAACGGATGTGGTTGCATGGATATACTTACGGCCATCCTGCTGGGCATTATCCAGGGCATAACGGAATGGCTTCCGATAAGCAGTTCCGGACATCTTGTAATTGCCCAGCACTTTACGGGTGCCGAGAACCCGGTGCTTTTCGATGCTATAGTGCACCTCGGAACCCTCTTCGCTGTCCTTCTGGCCACAAGACATTACATCGCTGATGTTGCTAGGGCTTCGTTGGCCGCGCTCCGCGGGGACATAACGGAGAACATAAGAAAGGATGAGAAGGCGAGGACAGGATACGGCGCTCTGATTGCGACGATACCCATCGTAATCGTCGGCTTTTTCCTTCAGGATTACATTGAAAAATCCTTTGCATCCCTGTACATCGTGGCTATAACCCTGCCGATAACGGGATTGATAATATTTTCCGTAAAAGAGAGGGATGGCGTGAGGGAGACACCTGGAATCAGGTCCGCCCTCCTGATAGGTATCGCTCAGACCTTTGCTCTTCTGCCGGGAATATCTCGCTCGGGAAGCACCATTGTTGCGGGGATACATCTGGGTCTGAAGAGGAAGAGCGCGGCACGATTCTCTTTCCTGATGGCGATACTGGCAATAGCCGGTGCGGGAGTCCTTCAGATATACAAAGCCACGGAAAGCCCTGGAGATGCGGACATCCTCGTCCTGGGAGTGGGTTTCTTCTCCTCTTTCCTTGCCGGTTATCTGTCCATAAAGGCCCTGCTAAAGCTAATAATGACCGATAAATTCCATTATTTCGCATATTATTGCTGGATTCTCGGGGCTCTCCTGATACTCTATCTCGCCCTATAGGACAAAAACTTATATGAGCGATGCAATGACCACGCGGTGATTCCATGAGTCCGGATGATGTTAGGGCTGCCAAGCAGAATGCCAAGGTCATGGCTAAGAGCGCCAAGAGGCTGCAGGAGATTGCTAAGCTCCGCTCTAAGGTGGCGAAGATGAGAGAGAAGATAGCAAAACATGAAGCTAAGATAAGGAAACATGAGGCTGAAATAAGGAAACTCAAGCAGAAGGCGAACAGACTTGAGCAAAAGGCCAACCAACTGGAAGGAAAGAACGAAAGATACTGATGGTGCATAGATGATGGACAAAGAGATACTGAAAAAGCTGTCATTTAAAGCGAATGCCGTAAGAAAACATGTCATAGAGATGGTCTATGCCGCCGGCTCCGGACATCCCGGAGGCTCTCTATCCGCAACGGATATACTGGTAACCCTCTATTTCCATGTGATGAATTACGAGCCGAAGAACCCTTACTGGGAGGAAAGGGACAGGTTCGTTCTTTCGAAAGGGCATGCTGCCCCTGCCCTATATGCCACTCTCGCAGAGCTGGGTGTGTTCCCTGTAGAGGAGCTTCTCACGCTGAGAAAGATAGGTTCCAGACTCCAGGGGCATCCTGATATGAGGAAACTTCCGGGGATAGAAGCATCCACGGGCTCTCTCGGCCAGGGACTCTCCATAGCGAACGGCATGGCTCTCGCCGCAAAGCTGGACAGGAAACTCTACAATGTGTTCGTGATGCTCGGAGACGGAGAACTCGGCGAAGGGCAGATTTGGGAGGCTGCAATGTTCGCATCGCATTATAAATTGGACAATCTCGTCGGTTTTATCGACAGAAACAGGCTGCAGATTGACGGTGAAACTGAAAAAGTAATGTCACTCGAACCAATAATCGAGAAATGGAGGGCTTTCGGCTGGGAGGTCAAGGAAATAAACGGACACGATTTTGAAGAGATAATAGATGCCGTTGAATGGGCAAAGGACGTCAAAGGTGGCCCTGCGATGATAATCGCCCATACTATAAAGGGAAAAGGGGTCTCGTTCATGGAAGGCTCCGTGCATTTCCATGGAAAACCGCCGAATGACGAGGAATACAGGATAGCGATAAAGGAGCTGGAAGACGAAAGGAAGAGGCTGATTGAAGAGTTCGGAGGTGGGAGCTGATGTGGGAGATGGCAAGTCAGAGAGTTGCTTTCGGAAAAACCCTGGTGGAGATAGGGAAGGAAAACCCGGACCTCGTGGTCCTAGGGGCAGATTTATCATCATCCACCAAGACAAGCTTCTTCGAAAAGGAATTCCCCGAGAGATTCTTCAACTGCGGTATCGCCGAGGCTAACATGATAGGAGTTTCCGCGGGACTCGCCGCATCCGGAAAGGTCGTCGTGGCCAGCACCTTTGCCGTGTTCGCAACAGGCAGATGCTACGACCAGATAAGACAGAGCATAGCCTATCCGAGATTGAACGTCAAGATAGTCGCATCGCACGCGGGAATAACCGTCGGCGGTGACGGAGCATCCCATCAGACCGCGGAGGACATAGCGCTCATGAAGGTCATACCGAATATGAGGGTCATTGTTCCCGCAGATGCCGTTGAGACCGGGAAGGCCATACGGACGATAATAGAGGCAGAGGGGCCGTTTTACATGAGGATGGGAAGGTCTGATGTACCCACCATCACGAAGGAGGATGACCCCTTCGAAATAGGGAAGGCCACGGTCATGAGGGAGGGCAGCGATGTGGCTCTCATAGGCACCGGGATTATGGTATCCCAGGCGCTCAAGGCAGCCGAAATGCTCAGACTGGAAGGCATAGAGGCCGAGGTCATAAACATGAGCACCCTCAAACCTCTTGATGAGGGGACAACCATCAGGGCTGCAAAAAAAACAGGTGCGGTGGTCACGGCGGAGGAACACAGCGTCATATTCGGTCTCGGGAACTCCGTGGCGATAACTCTCGGTGAGAAATATCCGGTTCCGGTGAAGAGAGTCGGTATTCCGGACAGGTTCGGAGAATCGGGAGAATGGGACGCGCTCATGGTAAAATACGGTTTAACACCCGAAAACATAGTTTCGGCGGCAAAAGAGGTTATAAAACAGAAATAGGAGGAATAAAATGAAGATATTTCTTGATACGGCCAATGTCGAGCATATAAGAGAGGCGGCATCGTGGGGCATACTGGACGGCGTTACGACGAATCCGAGCCTCATAGCGAAAGAGGGCAGAGACTTCGTGGAAGTGGTGAAAGAGATATGCGAAATAGTGGATGGCCCCATAAGCGCTGAGGTAATAAGTCTGGATGCGGAAGGAATGATAGAGGAGGCAAGGGAACTTGCAAAAATCCACAGGAACATAGTCATCAAGATACCCATGACCGTCGAAGGTCTCAAAGCGGTAAAAAAACTGAGTGCAGAGGGAATAAAGACCAACGTAACGCTCGTTTTCTCACCGAACCAGGCAATACTCGGCATGAAGGCCGGGGCGACATACATAAGCCCGTTCGTCGGAAGGCTGGATGACATAGGCCACTATGGAATGGAGCTTGTAGAACAGATTCTGGAGATAATAGACAATTACGGCTTCGATACCGAGGTAATAGTGGCGAGTGTCAGGCACCCCACCCACGTCCTCGAGGCTGCGCTCATGGGGGCGGACATAGCCACTGTCCCATTCCCGGTTCTTGAGAAGATGGTGAAACACCCGATGACGGACATAGGAATAGAGAGATTCCTGAAGGACTGGGAAAAGGTTCCGAAGTGATTCCATGAACCTCCTTAAAAAGGGAATTCTGAGACTCGAGTGGGCGAGAGAACACATGGATGTGATGAAAGACATCAGAAAAGAACTGAAAGAAAATGGGATACTGGAGGGCGTCAGAATATCCATGGCCCTTCATGTGGAGGCAAAGACGGGAATTCTGGCCCTGACCCTGCAGGAAATCGGAGCCAAGGTCAGGCTCGCATCTTGCAACCCGTTATCCACCGATGATTCCGTCGCCGTTGCCCTGAATGAGGAATACGACCTTGAAACCTTTGCGAGAAAAGGGGAAGACAGCGAGGAGTATTACCGGAATCTCAACAGCGTTCTGGACCTGAATCCTCAGATTGTCATAGATGACGGAGCGGACCTCATCTTTCTCCTTCACACGGACAGGAAGGACCTTGCCGGAAATATCTGGGGTGCCAACGAAGAGACCACCACAGGAGTTGTCAGGCTCAGAGCCCTTGAAAAGGAGGGCAGACTTTCGTTCCCCGTGATAGATGTGAACGATGCATACATGAAACACCTCTTCGACAACAGATACGGAACAGGGCAGAGCACATTTGACGGGATATTCACGGCGACGAACCTTCTGATAGCCGGAAAGACCTTTGTAGTGGGCGGCTACGGATGGTGCGGAAGGGGTATTGCCATGAGAGCCAAAGGTCTGGGAGCCGATGTAATAGTGACCGAGGTCGACCCGATAAAAGCCATCGAAGCAAGAATGGACGGGTTCAGGGTAATGCCAATGATCGAGGCCGTAAAAGAGGCGGATTTCATAGTCTCTGCCACGGGATGCAAGGACATCGTCAGAAAGGAGCATTTCGAGGCCATAAAGGACGGGGCTGTTCTGGCAAATTCGGGGCATTTTGACAACGAGATATCGAAAAAGGACCTGGAAGAGATGGCTGCCAGCGTCAGAAAGGTAAGAGACTTCGTGGACGAATATATCCTGAAAAACGGAAAGAAGATATATCTTCTCGGTGAAGGCAGGCTGATAAACCTTGCCGCCGGCCAAGGGCATCCGGTGGAAATAATGGACATGAGTTTTGCTATACAGGCGCTCTCCGCCGCATATATTGCGGAAAACTACGAAAATATGGAAATAAAGGTCCATCAGGTTCCCTATGAAATAGACGAAAAGGTCGCAAGAATAAAGCTTAAATCCATGGGAATCGGAATCGACGAACTCACGCCGGAGCAGATAAAATATGTAAATGAGTGGAGGGAAGGCACATAGATGAAGATAATACAGGTGACTCCCTACTTTCATCCCCACATAGGCGGTGTGGAATCTCATGTCCATGACCTCTCGAGATACCTGGTAAAGAAAGGCCACGAAATCGTTGTGCTGACATCAAGATATGAAAGAAATCTGAAAAGCGAGGAGGAGACGGAGGGCATAAAGGTCCGCAGACTGAAATCGGCGCTCATAGCCTTTTCTACTCCCATATTTCCGGAAATAAAGAAAGAGATCGTGAAAGAGGGCGGAGACATCGTACACAGCCATTCCCCGCCGCCACTATCCTCTTACTATGCCGGAAAAGGTGCAAAAAAGGCAGGGATGCCGCATGTGCTCACATATCACTGTGATCTTGAGATCCCGTTTCCGGGCGGAAGGCAGATTGTAAATCTTTACAGGAAAACATTCGGAAAGGCTACATTGAAAAGGACCGACAGGTTGATAGCCACGACGGAGAGTTATGCGGCAACCTCCAGAGACATATGGAAGAAGGAGGCGGAGGTCATACCGAATGCGGTGGATGAGAGAATATTCACTCCGGACACATCCGGAGAAAGGATAAGGGAAAAATACGGGATAGAGGGGAACATGGTGCTTTACGTGGGCAGACTGGTGTTTCATAAGGGGATAGAATATCTGATAGAATCCGCAAAATATGTGGACGCTACATATGTGATTGTTGGTTCCGGCGACAAGGAATCGGAGCTGAAGAGGTTCGCCGCAAGGAAGGGTGTTAAGAAAAAGGTCATCTTCGCGGGAAGGGTTGACGGAAAAGAGCTTCCGGAATACTATGCTGCCACGGATGTCTTCGTTCTTCCATCCGTATCCCGTCTCGAGGCCTTCGGAATAGTCGCTCTGGAGGCGATGGCATCCGGAAAACCCGTCATAGTCTCGGATATTCCTGGAGTTAACGAGGTCATAGAGGAAGGAGTTCAGGGAATAAGGGCCAAACCCATGGATTCCAAGGACATAGCCGAGAAGATTGATATGCTTCTCAGAGACGAAGGTATGAGAAAAAGGATGGGGAGTGCCGGAAGAAAGCTTGTGGAAGAGAAATACACCTGGAAAAAGGTGGTGGAAAAGATTGAAAGGGTTTATTCGGAGGTGTTGGAGGGGGTTTAGGCCCTCCGGATGCACTCATTCTCCGAAGACCTCGTATCCGGTCGGGCAGCCCATCATCTGGTAGACCTCTTCCCAGGAGCAGCCCTCATATTCGTCTTCGAAATCTTTCATCATGATGATAGATGTAATGATTTTCCTATATAAACGTCCGACCGGAGATGGATAAAAGTGAATGTGAAACAGGGTAAAAGAGTCCGTCATATGGGATGTTTAAGATGAAAGTGTGTGAAAGTGCTACCTCAAGATGTAGCACAGCATTCCGTATTCTTTCAGGGCCATGCGCGTGCTCACAGGAGTAATGTACTCAGGAGGGACCTCGTATTTCAGAATTTCCTCCATAGGAACCTGGAGGAACTGGGACAGGAGAACGAGTCTTTCGTAGGGAAAACCCTGCTCGCCCAAGAGAATCTGCTGAACGCTCCATCCCGGATGATTTCTTGACCTGTAGCCCAGAACCCTCCCGAGAGCATTGAGGCTTCCGGCCTTCTCTATCCCGCTCTTTATAAGTCGGACTCTCATCTCAGAGGCTATCCATACGCTTCTTGGCGGGTTCCTTTTTAACCGAGGATATGCGTCCATATAGCCCACGGTAATCCCATCGATTCTAGCGTATCACCGCTATAAAAAGTTTTTTACTTCGAGATTCGGACATTTTATCAGTTGTATATTTTATTTATGCCGGTCGTACCGCTGTCCTCGAAGCCCATGACCTCGTCATCCTCTTCCATTATAAGGCCCAGGAGAAGATTCACCATGTTCCTGAGTTCAGAGACCTCCTCCCTGAGTTTTCTGACCTCTTTCTTCATCTCATTGTCGTCTTTCATGTGATCGCAACCCCATAGGGAAAGGTGGGAAATAATCTTTTCTGTTGTTCGTCATTCGCCGATTTCAAGTTCCACAATTTATTTATACGGATTGCAGATGCCAGGGCAGGTGATGAATTGAAGGATGTCGTCATACTCAGTGCGAAGAGAACGCCCATAGGAAAGTTCATGGGTTATTTCAGCGGAGTTCCCGCCCCGCGCCTGGGCGCTCTAACCATAAAGGCGGCCGTGAAAGATTCTGGCGTACCGAAGGAAGAGATAGATGAGGTGATAATGGGAAATGTCATAACAGCCGGTCTGGGGCAGAACCCTGCGAGACAGGCGGCGCTCTACGCCGACCTTCCCTATGAAATAAGAGCGACAACAGTCAATAAGGTCTGTGGTTCCGGCATGAAGGCCGTTATATTCGGTGCACAGGCCATAAAGGCGGGCGATTACGAGCTCATAGTCGCAGGCGGTATGGAGAACATGACCCGTGCGCCCCATGTTCTCGAGAACTCCAGATTCGGCTACAGGATGGGTGAGGCGAAAATAAAGGATACAATGGTATTCGACGGGCTCTGGGACATATACAATGATGTGCACATGGGTATGACGGGAGAGGTTGCGGCAAAGGAATACGGGCTTAAAAGAGAAGAGCTGGACGAGTTCTCGTACCACAGTCACATGAAGGCTGCAAAGGCCACCAGAGAGGGGAAGTTCAGGGGTGAGATAGTCCCCGTGGAAGTGAAGGTGAAGAGGGAAAATATTGTGGTCGAGAAGGACGAGGGCATAAGGGAGGACACAACCGTGGAAAAACTTGCAAAACTTCCACCCGCTTTTGACCCCGAGGGGGTTGTCACGGCGGGTAACGCCTCTCAGATAAGCGATGCCGCCTCCGCCCTTGTGCTATCCTCAAGAGAGAAAGCCGAGGAACTCGGAATAACTCCGCGGGCGAGGATAGCGGCTTACGAGAGCGCCGGAATAGAGCCGATAAAGGCCATGCTCGGTCCGATTCCCGCACTCAGGCAGCTGTTCAAGAGGACAGGATTCACCATAGACGATTTCGACCTTATAGAGGAGAACGAGGCATTCGCCTCACAGGCTCTGGCGGTCATAAGGGAGTTCGATATGCCCATGGAGAAGGTGAACATCCACGGCGGAGCCATATCCCTAGGTCATCCGATAGGATGCAGCGGTGCGAGGATAATAACCACACTCCTGCATGCCATGGAACAGAAGAAAGCCTTCAGAGGTCTGGCAACGATGTGCATAGGCGGAGGAAACGGAATAGCGATGGTTATAGAGAGGGAAGAGTGAGCCTAATATTAAATACAGGCACCTCTTTCACCAATACATGTCCAGAAGAATAAAGGAAGGAGCGGCTCACCAGACCATGTCGTCCGATAAAGGCGACAAGGCCCTGCCTCTGCTGATAGCGACCATAGTTGTGGTGGCCGGAATCGGCGCGGCAGCATATTTTCTTATGTCCTCGCCGCCTTCAGGAGGGGTGGATTACGAGAGTTCAGGAACAGGAGGTAGTACCACGAACGGAAATCCCATTGCAACGATGTATGTAAGGAGCGCTGATGGAAAGATAGACGGGGCCATAAAGATAGAGCTCTACAGGGACAAGGCCCCGGTAACCGTGGATAATTTCATAAGATACGCCAGAGACGGGTTTTACGACGGTCTTATATTCCACAGAGTGATAAAGAATTTTGTAGCACAAGGAGGCGGTTTTTACTACGATTCTTCGGGAAATTTGCAGTATAAAACACCCACTTACGAACCCATAATAAACGAGGCGAACAACGGACTCAGTAATGTTAAAGGAACGATAGCAATGGCCAGAACGAACGACCCGAACAGCGCCACCAGCCAGTTCTACTTCAATTTGCAGGACAACACGAATCTCGACTATCAGGATGAAAACAATCCGGGATACTGCGTATTCGGAAGAGTGGTCGGCGGCTGGACCGTTATTGAGGAGATAGCAAACATTGAAACCACAACTGTAAGCGGGCTTTCAGATGTCCCTTCGATACCCATAGTTATCCAGAGTGTGGAAATCAGTGGAGCCTAAAACCCCTTACAGGCTTTGACCGTATCAAAGCCTTCCAGTCAGGAATGCCGTGGGTTTAGAAAGTCATATTTCTGACCGTAAAACCTCTATCAACTTTTCAACACCCCATTCCGGGGTCGTCTCTGTTATGCAGTAGAGAACGCTCTCCCCGAGCTCCGGAAACCGCTCTTTGAGGGATAGTCCGCCGTGTATCCCGTTCTTCAGGAGTTCTTCGTGTATCTTCCTGAATTCGACAGGATATTTCACCACAAATTCATTGAAAAACTCACCTTTGAAGGGCAGTTCAAAGCCATCTATTCTCGATATTCTTTCGGCCAGGTCCCTTGCCCTCTTCATGTTCAGCTTTGCCAGATTCTCTAAACCTTTTGGACCGAGCAGCGAGAGATATATCGCGGAAGAGAGAGCACAGAGAGCCTCGTTGGAGCATATGTTGCTCGTAGCCCTCGCCCTCCTTATATGCTGCTCTCTGGTCTGCAATGTCATCGTGAACGCCCTTCTTCCCTCTGCATCCTCTGTCATTCCTATTATTCGTCCGGGCATCTGTCTCAGGTACTTCTTTCTCGTGGCAAATATGCCGAGCAATGGACCGCCGAAGTTCGGAGCCATTCCCATTCCCTGCCCCTCTCCTATGACGATGTCCGCACCGTAATCACCCGGGGGCCTTATGACCCCAAGGGATATGGGATTGATGCCGGCTATGAGGAGCGCATCTCCCGCTATTTCCCTTATCTCATCCACCCTGTCTTCAAACAGACCGAAGAAGTTCGGGTTTTCAAGATAGACCGCCGCGGTGTTCTCGTTTATGAGCTCCTGAAGAGCATTGAGGTCAATTTTTCCGCTGTCTCTCTCGTATGGAACCTCCTTTATCTTCAATCCCGGGCCGTGGGCGTAGTTCTCCAGAACGGAGCGCTTCTCCCAGAGCATTGCCTTAGGCACGATTATCTCGTTCTTTCTGGTAAGGCGGGCGGCCATGAGCGCTGCCTCTCCCAGAGCCGTGGAAACGTCGTAGAGCGATGCATTGGCAACCTCCATACCTGTAAGCTCCACTATGAGGCTCTGATATTCGAACATAGCCTGAAGCATGCCCTGACTTATCTCGGCCTGATACGGAGTGTAAGATGTGTAAAACTCGGAGCGCGCCACGAGTTCTTTCAGTGCCGAAGGGATATAATGCCTGTAAATCCCGGCCCCGAGAAATGTGGGCATCTCCGCCATCGTCCTGTTCTGTGAAAGCACCTCCTTTGCCATCTGCTTGAGTTCCATCTCGCTCATTCCTTCGGGAAGCTCCAGTCCGTCCATCCTGACCTCTGCGGGGATGTCGCTGAAAAGCTCCTCTATGCTGTCCACGCCGATGGTTCTCAGCATTTCCCGAATCTCGCGCTCTTCGGCCAT
>JAJRTH010000032.1 GCA_024278375.1 archaeon
CAGAACGAAGTCCTATAGAGGGGGATGGTTCAGCGTATTGAAATCCGGAACCAAAAGATTCTGGAACCGATTCCCTGAAAATGCCAGAATAACAACGGTAAACTCGTGGCCGAAATCATTCATCTTGTTCTACAACTTCTGGATCTCTTAAGTTGACAGTCTCTGACGAGCGAGTAGAAAACTATTTATAGAAGAATTGACATAGAAAATATTGATATGGACAAATGGAACCTCATAGAACGGACAAGGGACCTCCTTTCGAAGGCGGGCTTCTATGTCTCGAAAGCCCACAGACTGAAGAGAATAAGCTTTGATATAGTGGCAAGGAGAGACAATACTCTGCTCATAATAAAGGTTTTACAGAATGTCGATGCTCTCGGTCAGGAAAATGCGGAGGAATTAAAGCTCCTGTCGGATGTCCTGGATGGCGCACCTCTCGTAATAGCCGAAAAGAGCAGTACCGGAAAACTGGAAGACGGTGTCATATACAGCAGGATGGGCGTCCCCATCATCTCCTATGGGACCCTGGAAGAGTATCTCAAGGAGGGTGAGCCGCCGCTTATCTTCGCCGCACCCGGTGGATTCTATACCCGGATCGACGGAGAGCTTCTTTCAAGGCTCAGAGCGGAGAGAGGTATATCGCTGGGAGAGATGGCATCCGTGGCAGGAGTCTCCCGTAAGGCCATCCAGATGTACGAGGAAGGGATGAGCGCCGAGGTCAATGTGGCAATAGCCCTGGAGGAGTTTCTGCAGGTCCCTCTCATAAAGCCTCTGGACCCCTTTGTATACACAAAAGATGGCAGGAAAGAGCTGGAATCCTTCAATATAATGGATGAGTTCGACAGAAAGGTGCTGGAATTCCTGGACCTCATGGGATATCACATCTTCCCTACGATGAAGTGCCCATTCGATGCCCTCACCGAGAAGGAAAGAGCAGTGCTTCTCACGAACATAGGCGAGTACAACAGGGCACTCGTAAAAAGAGCAGAGATAGTAAGGGAGGTCTCGAACATAGCCGAGCAGGATGCCGTCATATTCATAAGAAAAGAAGTTAAGAGAAAGGAACTCATGGGCGTTCCGATGATAACTTTGGAAGAGCTCAGAAAATGTTCGTTCGAGGACCTTGTGGTCCTCATAAAGGAGAGGAAGAAGGAATGAAAAGGATGGAAATAGGGAATGCCCTTCTAATCGGAGCTATAAAAGGCCTTGTTTCCGAGGGAGAGACCGTTAGAATGGAAATAGAGCATTTTGACGGAGATATGGCCGCCATATCCATCTCTCCGGAGGAACTCAGGGGATTGAGACAATACCTTCGGGAAGGCGAGTTCGAGGTTCCTCTTTATGGTTACGAGGAGGCTTATCTGGAGAACCTGAGCAATTTCGGAGCGGTCAAAGCACCTGCACCCTGTTATGTTGAGGCCGTGAGGACAACGGAGAAGATTGGCATTCCTCTCGTGCCGCTGGATATGGATGACGAATCATTCGCCGATACGTATATAGAGCATGTTTCAAAGAGGGAGTTCATAGCCCACATGCTTAGAGAAAGGAAGATGGAGAGAAAGGCGTTCAGGGTGGAGGGAGTGGAGGATTACGTTCTCAAATGGGACAGATACATAAACCGGATAAAGGGCCTGAGAGCGGTGGAAGATGCTAGGGAAGAGCATATGGCCAAAAAACTCGCGAAAATATCTGGAAAAGGAAGGGTAATAGCGGTGATAGATTTCGAGAGGTTTGAAGGTGTTGCGGAAAGGATGGCAAAGTATTTATGATAAAAGTTTATAAGAAGGCTGGAAGACTATGGAAGAAAAAGAAGTGCTCCTGAAGGTCGACAGAAACGATCCGAACATCACACTTGCGGACATCCTCAAGAAGATTGAAGAGTTTCAGGAGAAATACCCTGACATGGACATATTCTGGGACGGGGACGAGTATGCGATATGTGGTAGGAAAAAGAGACCGGTTCAGGACACTCTTTTCTGAATTTTTTAGATGAACGACGAGTCCAGAACAAGTATCTCGGTAGGCATGTCTTCAACCTCCACGAAACCATACCAGTATATCACCGCTCCCGGGCCGAAGACCTCCAGATAGTGTTTGAACTGCTTCTCATAGGCTCTTTTTAACTCCTCGGGATCTCCGAAAAGAGACTTGGAATCGAACCATATGACCTCTCTGCCGAATAGTTTCATTGGCTTTTTTAGAAGGGCATCCGGCGTCTTCATCCCTTCTCCTTTCTCCATATCGTCCTCTTTTATGTATTCCACACCCATCGAATCCAGCCATTCGAAGAGTCGGCTTTCTCCCTCCATTCCTCTCTTTCTCTGTTCATCATGGGCTTTTGGCGAATAGAGATAATCAATGACCATGGCCTCCCTTATCTCCCTCTCCAGTCTGCCATCAGGAGCAATCTCAGGATTCTTTACCATTTTCTTCGTCTTCTTCTTTGATATTTCCATGGCGGGCAGAAGTATGTGCACGAGAAGAATCGGAGAGAACCTTTCCTTCTCCGCTATTTCGACAATGGACATGCCAGATCTCCATTCTTCGAGAAGTTTTTCCCTTTTTTTGAGCATCTTGCCGTATAATTTCATCATCCTTCTAACCTCTTTCTGGAGAAAAATTATGCGCAGCACCTCCGGGTCGGTACCTGTCCTCTCGGATATGCGAAGAACATCCTCCAGAGAGTTCAGGTCTTTTGTGACCCTATCGTACTTCCTGAGACTCCATCCAGATGCCATTGGCCAGACATATCTATGTATATTATAAATGTTATTGCAGATTTTCCAGTATGCCAGGTTATATACTTAATAAACGATATTTATTTTACTCTGAGCGTCCTTTTCTTCTCCTCCAGTCTTTCTTCGTATTCTTTCCCGAGATACCAAGCTATATCTTCGAGTTCCGGGAGATTTCTCATGAATTTCGAGCGGCTGTTAGTTTCCATAAGGTCCTCGAACTTCCTTCTTTTCTTTACGGTGTCGTAGAAATACCATCCTCCGACCATCAGACCCAGGCCCGAAAGGAGGAGAATCCAGTAATTCCAGTTTCCGGGAGCGCTGGCTATGTTCCCCAGAAAATCCGGTACCGCATCCCGAAAGAACAGATATATTGAGGATATCGTTAGTCCTATCATACTGATTGCGAATATGCTTCCGGATACTATCAGGAGACGCTCTCTGATATTTCTCATGAAACTCATGGCTTCACCGGTCCGCCGATACCACACTCAATATTTATGGTTTCGGAATGGTCTGTGATGGATAATCTAAAATTTCTTATAACTCCCTTTCTCTGTGGATACGAAGGACATGTTCAGGCGAAAAAAGAGCAATATCGCTCCGGATGATGCGGTTCTGGAACTCACATCGGAGAATTTCGAGGCCGTTCTATCATCCAACGAAAGACTTGTTGTGGATTGCTGGGGCACATATTGTGCTCCGTGCCGAAGAATTCAGCCCATCGTGAACGCTCTCGCCGAAAAATATGCTGGCACCATAGTGTTCGGAAAGCTCAATGCCGATAAAAACACGGAACTGGCCATGAAATACGGAGTTATGAGCGTTCCCACCATACTTGTGTTCAGGAGCGGAGTGAAAGTCGGTGAGATGAGGAATATAAAGTCGGCAAAGCATCTGGAATCCTTCATACTCGAAAAACTGGAGGTATAGGTATGAGAGATTATGAGGTCAAAAGAAAGAGCAAAAAACTGCTTGAAGGAGAAGGTCTGAAGAAGATAATGGCGAAGTATTTTCAGAACATAGGAGAAGACGGAGATGCCATCACGGGCTCATACGGTGCGATGAAGAAGATAGCAGTGAGGTATGACGGTAAAAAACTGTGGGTGGAGACGGAGACCGACCCGTCCGCAAGTGATAACATTGCCCTGGACACCATCAGAACATACAACAGGTTTCTGGAGGAGGCCACGGGCTATACCGCAAAGGAAAGGAAGAAGCTGGCGAACAAGATGGCAAAGGAAGGAGCATGAAGGTCGCCGTGATATCATTTCAGGGAGATGTCTTCGAGCACATCCGCATGACGAGAGATGCGATGAAGGAACTCGGAATCGAGGGCAGTGTGGTAGCCGCGAGGAGGAGAAAAGACCTTGAGGGCGCGGATGCGGCCATACTCCCGGGAGGAGAGAGCACGACAATATCCAAGAGGCTCAGAGCCAGCGGAATGGACGAAAAGCTCAGGAAGATGGCCGGAGAAGGCAAGGGTATAATGGGAACCTGTGCCGGATGCATACTTCTGGCGAAGAAAGGGGACGATGAGGTGGAGAAGACGGACACGGAGCTCCTCGGACTAATGGACATGGAAATAGACCGTAACGCATTCGGAAGGCAGAGAGAAAGCTTTGAGACGGAGCTGGATGTCGAAGGCATAGGAAGTGTAAATGCGGTGTTCATTAGAGCGCCGGCCATTCTGAGGACTTGGGGAGATTGCAGAATAATATCGGAATTCAAGGGGATGGGTGTCGCAGCAGTACAGGGAAAACTGATGGCCTTGTCCTTTCATCCAGAGCTTACGGATGATAACAGGATACACAGGGAATTCCTGAGGAACGCATCGGAAGACTGAAGAGGCACAAAAAAGATAAAGGGGTATTTCAATTTCGGGGCAGATGCGAGATGACAGAGCAGAGGACATAATGAAGGTCATCGATGATCTCAGGGACATCGGAAACGAGGAGACTATTATAGTGGAGGGATCCAGGGACAAAGATGCGCTCCGCATTCTGGGAATAACCGGCAACATAACGGTTCTTAACGACGGGCATTCCATAGTCGAGACCTGTGAAATGATGTCGAGAGAATTCGAAAAGGTCTATATATTGACGGACTGGGACAGAAAGGGAGGGGAGCTCAGCAGAGTACTAACAGAGCAGCTCACGGCTCTTGGAACCCACTGGTCGATGGAGGAAAGAAAAAGGATTGCCTACCTCTGCAAAAAGGACATAAAAGATGTGGAGAGCATCCCGATACTGCTTAAGAGACTATATGAAAACTACAAATGTTAAATACAAGTCCTACATCTAACCAGCTATGCTTGATATAAAACTCCTGAGAGAGAACCCAGAAATCGTCAGAGCCTCCCAGAGAAAGAGGGGGAAAGAGGAGGGAATCGTCGATAGGATACTCGAATACGATGAGAAGTGGCGCGTGTCACTCAGGAGAATAAACGAGCTGAGAGCGCTAAGGAACAGGAGGAGCGCGGAGATCGGCAGGATAAAGAAAGAGGGTGGAGATATATCTGAGATAACTGCGGAGATGAAGAGAATATCCGCAGAGATAAGGGAACTCGAGGAGAGGGCGGAAGAATACCTCGAAAAAAGGGATGCACTGCTTATGAGCCTGCCGAACCTTGTCCACGAGAGCGTCCCTCACGGCGAGGATGAGAGTGACAATAGGGTCCTGAGATTCTGGGGAAAGGCCGGAGTTTATAGAAAACATCTCGATGAGTTCCTTAAAGAGACTGAGGGGAAGATGGAATACGATATTCTGGAATCAAAACCTAAGAGTCATGTGGACCTCATCGAGGAAAAAGAACTTGCCGATATAGCAAGGGCTGCGAAGGTCTCATCATCCAGATTCTATTACCTCAAAGGAAAGCTGGCAAAACTGGATATGGCGCTCCAGATTTTCGCAATGGACTTCATGGCGAAGAAAGGCTATCTTCCTTTGATTCCGCCTTACATGCTCAGAAGGTCGGCGATGGAGGGAGTGACAGACCTGGAGGCCTTCGAGGAGATGATATACAAGATAGAGAGCGAAGACCTCTACCTCATAGCAACCTCGGAGCATCCTCTTGCGGCGATGTACATGGACGAGATAATCGAACCGGACGGATTGCCTGTAAAATATGCGGGAATAAGCCCGTGTTTCAGGAAAGAGGCTGGAGCGCACGGAAAGGATACCAAGGGGATATTCAGGGTCCATCAGTTCAACAAGGTGGAACAGTTCGTCTTCTGCAAACCCGAGGATTCTTGGAAATTCCATGAGGAACTGATAAGGAACGCGGAGGAAATCTTCCAGGCTCTCGAAGTGCCGTATCGTGTCATGAGCGTATGCTCCGGAGAACTTGGTGCTGTGGCATCCAAAAAATATGACCTCGAGGCCTGGATGCCCGCACAGGGGAAGTTCAGAGAAATGGTCTCCGCATCCAATGTGCTTGATTATCAGTCAAGAAGACTTAACATAAGGTACAGGGGAAAGGGCGAAAACATCTTTGTGCATACCGTGAACAGCACGGCCATAGCCACAACGAGAGCAATGGTCGCGATACTCGAAAATCATCAGAAAGAGGACGGGACAATAGAGATTCCGCAGGTTCTCGTCGCATATACAGGATTTGAAACGATTTAATTCGCCTTCAGCGAACTCTCCCTCTCCATGAGTTCTCTCTCTTTTTCTATGAATCTCAGCTCAAGAGCGTCAATCTCTCTTTTCCTTTTCAGCGTTTCTTCCTCCAGGTTCTTCAGCTGTTCCACCTTTGCAATCATCGACTGCCTCATCTCTTCTATCTTATCCTTCTCTGCCTTTATGGCAGCCTCTTTCCTTGCAAGTTCATTGTACATGGAGGTTATCTCCGCCTCTTTGTCCGCCACCTGTTTCCTTATGGCATTGAGTTCCTCATGTTTCCTGTCGAGTTCGGCCTTTCTGACCCTTATCTTCTCGTATTCCGCATTTATCTCCTCCTCCCTTTTCTTCAGTTCCTCCTGCTTGGCTTCTATGGCGAGCATCTGATTTCGCAGTTCTTCCTCGACAAGGTCCAGAGATGTCCTCTCCTGTTTAAGAGCGTCTTCTCTCTCTTCCAGTTCCTCTTTCAATGCCTCCATCTCCTGCTCCTTCACCCGTATCGCACTTTCTCTGTTGCTGAGATCGTTGTCCAGCATGGTGAGTTCCTCTTCCTTCTCTTTCAACTCCCTTTCTTTTTCTATCAGAGTATCCCTCAGAGGCAGCAGCTCTTCCTGAAGAGCTTTCACTTCGTTTTCCTTCTATTCGAGGGCTTCGAGTCTGGTCTTGATATCCCCTTCCAGCCGCTCTATCTCGGTCTTCCTTGATTCGAGTTCCTCTTCCAGTGCCTGCAGCTCCTCTTCTCTGCGCCCAAGTTCCGCCTCCCTTTCCTCCATCTCCTTGTCTATTGTCTCTATTCGCTCCTTAAACTCCTTTATTTCGCTCTCCTTTGCGGAAAGCTCCTCTTCCAGTGCCTGCAGCCTTCTCTCCTTTGCCTCGAGTTCCGCACTTCTGTCTTCCATCTCCCTTTTGGCGACCATGATCTCCTCGGCCCTTTGATTGAGAAGTTCTCTGACATGGCGGACCTCCTCTATCTCTTTTCCGAGTTCGGCCTCTTTCTCGGCAACCGCTTTTTCTCTCTCCCTCACCTCTCTGAGCTTTTTCTCGTATTCTCGTATGAGCGCTCTGTACTCCCTTGGTATTTCCCTTTTCTTCTCCTCTTTTTCATGGAACAGGCCGGCAAAGAGTCCCTTTTTCTTCTCATGTCTGGCAATATGCTTCTTCTCCCGCTTCCTAACGACCTTCTTTTTATGTGTGTCGTGCTTTTCCGCCTGTTTCTTGAGAGGGATTTTTGCGGGTTTTATGTCTGTTTCTTCCTTTTTTGAGCCGACTTCCTGCTTTTTCTCGGGCTCTACGGCCTCTGCCTCGACGAACTCTATTTCCTCTCCCTTTTCTTCGGTCTCTGAGGATTCCACTGCACCCCCATCTTCGCCATACTCCGTGCCTTTTTCGGAGGTTTCTTCCATCTCCACAGGCTCAACATTCTCTTCTTCCCCCAGGTCCGGTTTTTCGTGCAAAGGGAATCCACAGATAGGGCATTTTTTGGCATCTTCCTCGATTTCGCAGCCGCAGTTCGGACAGACGAACTCGTTCTCCATAAGCAGCTCGACCTTTTTGCCATCCGTTTCATTTTCGTCCTTTTTCTTTTTGCCCATCTGTTCACCGACAGGGATAAAATGGAATACAGACATAAATAGTTTGCCCCCGTATGTGCCAGTCATCTCATAGAAGCGGAAGATTTCCGGTTATTCTGTCGATGTTTTCACTCTTGTCAGGACCTATTCCCAGACACGTAACCGTCCCGGGCTCGACCTCGGTAAGGCCGGCATCAGATATCAGAGCGGTGCCTATGCCCATACTTTCGGCCTGCGATTTCAGTTCGTAGAGTTCCTTCAACCCTTTAACTTTAACGGCAACCTTCCTCTGCCCTTCATCGAACCATTTCCTGAAAACAATGGAGCGCTTTTTTTTCGCGTTTAGAGCGCAGGACACGGCGGCATGTGCCACCTGGACCGCAGTCTTTCCTCTGGATAGTCCGAGGTCTTCTCTTATGACTATGACCATTTTGTACTCAAACGACATCGAGACCCTCTTCCGCTCTTTTCTCGAGCTCCTCAATCCTGCGGTCGAGGTCCTCGAGCCTCTTTGAAAGCTCCGCCTTTTTGGTCTGGTAATACTTCCTCATGCTCTTCGCACTCGATCTTTCTTTCGCCCTGTATTCTTTTATCTGCCTTTTCAGACGCGCCCTCTCGTCAACGAGTTTTTTCAGTTCTCTGAGGGTCTCATCCCTGATTTTGTCGGCACTGGGAGTATACGGCGGTGCCTCCCTGTAAAGCTTCGGATGGATTATGCCGAGAAGAGGATACGCCCCCCTGTACCATCCGATTACAAACAGAACACCGCTTATCGTCCAGAGGGAGAGCGAAAGATAAGGTTCATGTACCAATCCCACGCCGGGGGATGATTGAAGGGAAAAGGTTCTGGTCAGCCAGTCGAGGAAAAATCCGTTGAATATGACTATGGCTATGCTCAGGCCCATGGCTAGCGCGAGCCTGTACAGCCTGTCTAATTCCAGATCCAGCTCACCCTTTCTGGGAAACATCGCCTGAACCAGAGTATAACCGGGAATGAAGAATATCAGTAGCGTTGCGTATATCAGCCTCAGTATGTCCATCTATCTGAAAGTGAGCATCCACCATTATTTAATTTTTTGGTATCGCCACTCCGAGACTGCCAACATAACATTTATAAGATTAAAACCCGTCCCGGAGATGGCGAAGAGCGCCAGGATGGGTACACTATTAGAGAGCAATCGGTGGAATGGTTAAGGAATGAAAAACTTTTCGTGAGAAGCAGGAAAAAGAACGAGACCGGAACTCTGGTATATGTGGGCAGAGGCCC
>JAJRTH010000033.1 GCA_024278375.1 archaeon
ATCGTCTATTATCCATGATATGTTGGAAGGAAAAGCATCTCCGGAGATGTTTATGAAAATACGCTTTATGACGCCTATGTTTTTCGGTATGTGTGATACCGCACTTTTCCTTTCAAGTCTGCCTTTGCAATTTTTTCTGGCAAGGAACAGGCCATAGGTCACAGTCTGAGCATATGCATCAGCGCAGTCTTCTGATTTTACATCTTTAATCAATTCTTTAAGTCCCATATAGAAATCATATATGGAAGATGGCATTTCATCGTTCTTTACGAGTTCAAAATATTCTTTAAGTTGTTCTTCCGCAAAATCTTTCAGAAGTTTCGCTTTTTTAGCAAGTTCTCTTGCCAGTTCTTCAGCGGAGGAGATTGTGGGAAGTTTGTAGAAAAAGAACTCATGGAGCATTTCCTTAAAGGTTCCAATCTTTTCTTCCGATATCTTGAAATGAGGCTTTTCCAAGTCCGAAATGGAAAACAGATTGAAATCGAAGATTTTCTCGCCTTTTCTTATCAGAATAAAACGTGTGTAATTGGTCAGCATCAGGTTATCTATGCTCTCTATGTATCTTTTCAACTGCTCGGACTCAAGAACATTATCCAAATTAGTGTCGAGGTCTTTTGTTTCTATATAGCCCACCTTCTTACCGCTATAAAATGCCTTGAAATCAGGCGCTCCAAGCCCTTTTTCTCTTCTCGGCTCCTGGGTAAGTTTTATGGTCGGACTTATGCTTTCTATAAAATTCTCAAAAGCGGTTCTGAATGTCAATTCAGTATAATCTCCGCCCATATAGTGTTTTCTTAATTCTTTGAAATACTCTTTAAATGCGTCTTTCATTCGCCGTCTCCCTCCGAGGTCTCGAAGAAGTCGGTTTCAATAATTTCCGACCCATACTTCATTGTCCAGCTTTATACGCCCTCCCTATTAAAGGTTTATTGCTTCGTCAGAAATCCTCAGATCCCACACATAGTGCCCCATTCCCGGAGCGTAGTTCCTTATCCTTATCAGCCTCTCAAGCCGGATTTTCTTTCCTGCGCTCTCCGCAAGCTCTTTCAGGTCCTCTATCCTTTCCTTCGCCCTTGCATCCTCGATTATCTCGTAGTAGTGTATCCAGCCGTCATCCACTGCGGTTACGGCATCCTCGAAGAAATGGAAGGCTGAATGGGGGAGGTTCATTATTATCCGGTCTGCTGTCAGGGAGCGCACTATTGCCCTCGCATCCGCATTTATCGCTTCTATCCCGTGCACATTGTTGAGCACGATGTTCTCATTGAGATAATCTATGGCCGCAGGATTCAGGTCTATGGCATAGATGTGCACATTCTTCATCTTTGCGATCATCATCGAGAACGGGCCGACGCCTGCGAACATGTCTATTATCTCCTCTCCGTCCTTAACAAGCTCCGCAATCCTTTGATGCTCGTTTGCCAGCCTCGGAGAGAAGTATGCCTTTGCGGGGTCCACCTTTATCCTTATTCCATATTCGGTATGAACCGTCTCGGTCGGGCCTTCTCCTGCGATTGTCTCAAGCTCTCTCGTGCGGTACTCACCCTTAACACCTCTGTCTGCGGCCACAACCCGGGCGGAGGGGAGCGCCTGCATTATGGCCTTCCCTATCTTTTTCCTGTAATCCTCAAGCTCATCAGGTATCTTTATTATCACAACATCCCCTATGATATCGAAGGACGTGGGCAGATATTCCCTGAGTTCATCCGGAACCTCTGCTATTTCCTGGTATCTCGGCCTTTTCTCCTTCTTTTCGAAGTCCCATTCGATAAGTTCGTATCCCTTCACATCTCCCTTTACAGGGATTATCACATATTCTCCGTCCTTCTCAACCCTGAGCTCCCTATCTATCGCATCCATCTCTATGAGCCTTCTTCTCAGGCTTTCGGCCTCACTCTTCCTTACCTTTATCCCTCTGCTCTTCATTCTCAGCACCTTTCAGATATTTTTTTGTGAGCACTTCTCTTATGGCCTTCGCCCTCTTCTTTCCTATCCCTTCCACCTCCATGAGCTCTTTCTCCCCGGCTGTCATTATTCTTTCAACGGTTCCGAAGTGCAGGAGAAGGCGCTCCGCCATTGTCGCCGAGATTCCAGGCAATCCCTCCACTATGAACCTCTGCTGCTGGTGGGTGCCCATGCGCTTCTTTTCTCCCCTTCTTCCCACACCTCTGCCGCCTTCCTGCTCCCTCCTTGCCATCGAATAAAGCAGCTTTGCCGTTTCCACGGCATCCTTTGTCAACAGCACGGAGCAGCGGTAATCGCCTATGAGCGAGGCTATGGCACCCATTATCGCATTCTCGGAGAGCATTCTTGTGGTAAAGAGGTCCCTGCCTTCGATGATGAAAACAGGTCTCATATAGCTGCCGGAGAGCTCTCCTGCCTGCTGGAAGAGCCTGCCGTCCATTACCGATGTAAGGAAATCGCCGACCTCCTTTCTCTCGACCGCAATCCTCTCCGAAAGAAGATAGTCGGCCACGCCAAGCTGTTCGCCTTTTATGGACGCTCCCAAACGGTAAAGTTCCTTAACGACAGAGGAGCGCCCTTCCCGGTGGTCCACGACTATCTCTATTCTCTTTTTCTCTTCCTTTTCCCCAGATATGTAATCCTCCAGCGTGAGCTGCCCTTTCTTAACTGCAACTTCCATCTTTCTTATAAGCTCGTCCTTCGCAGCGGTTTTTTCGTCCTTCCTCTCCCTGTGCTTTTTTACCATCGCTTTCTCGAAGAATATCTCATCGGATATGGCCTTCCACGCCCTGAGATTTCTGAGCATCTCGCTCTCCTTCCTTCTTGCGGTCCAGTAGTATGCCTCATCCCTTGTTTTTCTGGTTATCAGGAATATCACACGCCCTTCTCTTTTCCTACCAGTCCTGCCCCTTCTCTGTATCGTGCGTATCTCGGATGCAACGGGTTCATAGAATATCACAAGGTCCGTTGCAGGTATGTCCAGCCCCTCTTCCGCAACGCTTGTGGCAACCATGACATTGTACTTCCCCGAGCGAAAATCCTCTATCGCCCTTTTCTGCTCTTTCTGTCCCATCCCTTTATCTCCGTTCTTGGATGCCTGGCCGACGAACCTGAAAGCCCTTATGCCTTTGATGTCCTTTACCGCATTCACTATCCTTTCGCCCGTATCTCTGTAGTTTGCAAATATGATTATTCTCCTATCCTCGTTCACGCTCATCTCTCTTTCCAGTATCTCTTTCAGCGCGGCCATCTTGGGATGCTCCATATCCTTATGCTCTCTTGCGAGCTGGAGCGCTCCCATGAAGTCGGACCTTTTCACCAGAAGCTTGGATGACTTGTCCCTGCCCGTATTAGCATCCTCGACTATCCTCTGGAGATACGAGAGGAGGGTGCCAACGGGCTGCGTCTCTGCAAATTCAAGCGCCTGATCGAGTTTTATCGCCATGGACCTCAGGGTTGCGGCCCTGTAAGCGCTCCTATCCCCCATGTTTATCTTTTTCTGTATCTCGCCGCCGAGCGCTATGAGTTCCCTCTTCGTCCCCCTCCTTCCGGTGAGGAATCCCGTAGCCTTAAGCTCCTTTATGAACTCGTCCCTTGCCCCCTTCAGGAGCTCCCTTATTCTCTGCATCTCCGGGGGCAGGTCGACCTTAACCCACCTGGGTTTTATCCTGTTCACATAGTCCACGACATCCGGGTCATCGGGAGTTCTGACCTCCACGGCCTCTATTCCCAGATTCTCTATGACCTCATGCACCTTCTCCTGATTGTACGAGGGCGATGCAGTGGTTCCCAGCACTAGTCCCTCCTTTCTCTTTTCCTGATACCTTTTTCCTATGAAGACATAATCGTAATCCCCGACAGCCCTGTGGGCCTCGTCAAAGACAATCATAGAAACCTCGGACAGGTCCAGCCATGAAAGGATGTCATTGACAACCGTCTGTGGTGTCGCTACTACGACCTTCGCCTCCTTCCACATTTCCTTCCTCTTCCGGGGTCTGACAGAGCCTGTGAATACGGCTATGTCTCCTATGTTCATCAGATTGGCGATTGTTTCCGCGTGCTGTTCGACAAGGGGTTTTGTGGGAGCCAGAAAGAGGACCTTCTTTCCACCTTTCTCAAAGTGCAGTGCCGTTGTGAGCACGGCTATTATCGTCTTTCCCATGCCTGTGGGAAGGACCACCAGGGTGGAGCGCTCCGCAGCCTTTTTCGCGATGTTCTCCTGATATGCACGGTACTCTACGGTCTCTGGTTTTATAAGGGGATGCTGAACGAACACGGTGGAAGATAGAGCCATGATTTAAAAAGATTGGAGAGGGGTGGGTGAAAGTGCAACCCAATCCGAAACCCATTAGGCGGCACATCCTTTAAAACGAAGAACCCGACCGCAGCAAGCTGCAGGTATAGGAATTAAATAAAAAAGTGGAGAAGAGAGAAGGGGTTAATCGTTATTTTCTGTAAAGCGGAGAGTCCATATCAAATGGTGATTTTCTCCTTTTCTTATGGGCGGCATATGGTAACCCAAGGGCCAGAGAGCCCAGGAGAATCCCGACTCCGTAGCCAATGATTTCTGAGAAATAGTCCCTTATAACAGCGGTCTCACCGAACTCTATTTCGCCCGAATAATGAGATATCTCCACCATGTTCTGGCTGTACGGATATACGAGATAGAGCACATCATCAGAATAATACGAGCTAACATCACTTTCCATGCTCTCATAGCCCATTTTCACTGTGGCCTTCGATTCCCACCTGTAATTTATTCCGGAGATCACCATTCTGTTCTCATCCAATATCAGCTTCGCATCGCCTTGCAGTTTCTGGGCCAGCGCAAGATGAGAGACCTCCGGTAATGCCTTCATGCCCTCGATTTTCAGAGAAATTCCAAGTTGGGCCCTCTTTTCCTTGGTTATTATGAGGAAGTTGAAGGTAAGTTTCCCCCAGTCATCCACAGAACTCGCATCCGATTTCATGTCAACCATTGTTGACATGGTAACGACTGTTCGCGTGCCATCTTCCTCTTCGGTCGAATTAAACGTCGATTCCCATGCCGCTTCGGATAGGTTGGAATAATATGTCGGATTGCTTATGTCATCGTGATATGCAAACAGATAAAGGTAGGATACGGAAAATATCTCGGTTGTATTGTTCCCGGAATAGAACATGACTCCCGGCTTTGTCGTGTCTATGCTTACCAGAAAGCCATCCGCCCGAATATAAAGTGGATTCTCCTGGACCGTGATTCTATTTGATGAAGGATACTCGCCACTCCCCACAACGGAAGAGAATGCGAGAATTGTGGCGAGAGATATTACGAGGATTTTCATCTTCAATCGGTTCACCTCCTTTTCCCTCAACCCCCTAAAAAGGGAGAAGAGAGAAGGTAGGACACATGGTACAGCCTAAGCCTTTCATATATAAATGAAATATGGCACAAACATCGAACTGGGAATGCAAAGATTATAAATAGAACAATGAAATCCGGCAATATGAGCCTTTCTAAGAAAGAGACAGTGCAGGACAGGGTCGTCAATACTCTGAAAAAGAAGGGGTTGCTCCTGCCGATGGCATTTCTTGCCGTTCTTCTGATAGACCTCCTTATACTCTACGGTACGATTCAATCTCCCCAGAATTTCTGTCTCGGAGTGGTGGGAATCGGAATAATAACTCCTTTTGCCTTCATATGGTTCAGAATAAAAAATCCGAAGCTGCTGTTTGCACTGATAACAGGCATATTTCTCGTGGTTGCGCCCATGTTTTCAGTCATGGCCGCAGAATATATCTACTCGGCAGAACCAAGACTTTTCTCGGATAACGATGCCATGAAGGACGGACGGACGGAGCCCTACACCTGGAACGGAGAGACCAGAACCTTCAACTTCACAGTTCTTGCCTCCTCAGAATATCTGGATATGGCACATTATAATGATACTGTATATCTGAACATCTCGGACCCGAACGGAAACGTTTCCAATTATACTATGTATCAGGGAGAGAATACTGCCGACGGTTACATAGAATTTTACAGACCGGTGGAACTGGAAAAAGGGGTTTACAGCTTCTATTTTTCCATAAAAAAGAGCAACAACACCTCCACCGATTGGACATACACAGTATGGAGTTACGGTCCTCTCAACCTCGAGAAAACCGAGCACATACTTTCCACGATGCCTTATGCATTCCTCGCCACATTCATGTATTTCGGTTTCCTTTCATACATAATAACCGGCATGTACTGGTGGACACAGATAGCAAGGAAAAAGAAGAAGGACATGGTTACGGTAAGGAAGGATGCCGGGGACGGTGACGGTCTCAAATGCCCGGTCTGCGGTAACAGGATAGACGAAGGCATCGAAACATGTCCGTACTGCGGTGCGGAACTTGAATACGAGGAAGACGAGGAAGAGAATGAAAGTGTGGAATCCAGCGAATCTGCGGAATAACCCTGCATTCTACTGGTCTCTAGCAGTCCTGTATGCGCTCTGCATATTCCTCCTGTCCGCAGACCCGAAACCGCCGGAACCTTCTGCGATGCTCGGTGTTGAGATACCCAACGTCGATAAGATTTTCCATTTCTTCATTTACGCTGTTTTCGGAATTATTCTATATGTGGCGTCAGAAAAAAGCGATTTCTCACCTGAAACCTCTACACATCTTTCGATAGCTTTGGGGAGCATCTATGCCTTCACAGATGAGGTGCACCAGAGCTTCGTTCCGGGAAGGTCATCCGACCCGTTGGATTTTCTTGTCGATGTCGTGGGCATTCTGGCAGGCATTGCCTTTTACATATGGAGATGGAGAAAAGTATAAATCATGGACTCCGATGGGCCATATATGAGAATTCTGATAATCGGCGGAGGAGCTGCAGGCGGGACCGCAGCACAGTTTGCCAGAAAAACCGACAGAAAGGCCGATATAACGATGATCGACGCAGAGCCTTATGGTCAGTATTCCAGATGCGGACTTCCCTATGCGCTCCGCGGAGATACCACGCCTGAGAAACTGGTCGAGTTCGGACCCGAATGGTTCGAGAAGAACGGGATAGAGGCCCTTTACGGTCTCAGGGTGAGGAACGTGGATTTTTCGAACAAAGTGGTTGAAACGGAAGGGAAAGGGCAGATCGAATACGACAGGCTCATAATAGCCACCGGTGCGAGACCCTGGAAACCGCCGATAGAAGGTATGGAGAACGAGGGAGTGTTTTTTCTGAGAACCCTCGATGATTTGAATGCGGTACGGGAATGGGTCGGCGGCAGAAAAAAGGTCATTGTGGTCGGAGCAGGTCTTATAGGTCTGGAGAGCGCCGAATCCTTTGTCAGGCTCGGAATGGACGTTACCGTCGTGGAATTCCTCTCATATCCTCTGCCGACAATGATAGATGAAGATATGGGAAGGGAGGTGAAAAAAATCCTGGACAGGAATGGGATAAAGGGATATTACTCGCATGAAGTTATAGAGATGCGCGGAAACCCGGTCAGGTCCACACTCATCAGGAACAGGGAGAACGATAGCGAAATCGAACTTGAAGCGGATATCGTGGTTGTTTCCACGGGAAATTCGCCGAACACGGAGATTTTTGAAGGCATTGAGAAGGGCAGGAAGGGACACATAAGGGTGAACAGCAGGTCGGAAACATCATACAAGGACGTATTTGCAGCGGGCGATTGTACGGAGTATCCGGATTTCGTAACAGGAAAACATGTCCCGATGGGAATGGGAACAATGGCCGTAAGACAGGGTATGGCTGCCGGGACGAATGCCGCCGGTGGAAGTCTCGAAGTCCGGCCTTTCATAGGTACCAGAACCACAGAGCTTTTCGGAGTGGAGATAGCTGGCGCGGGGCCGACAGCCCATATATTGAAGGAAAACAATATTGATTTTGTTGCGGGAAGATTCAGAGGCAAAGACCTTCCCGACTACATGGATGGACGGGATATCTCTGTCAGGGTGCTTGCCTCCAGAGAAGGAAGAATACTGGGAGCCCAGATAATGGGAAGGGATGCCTCCTGGAGGATATCCATGTTCGCGGAGGCGATAATGAGAGGTGATACTGTCCAGAATCTTTCGATGCTCGAGACACCCTATGCTCCTCCGATAGCTCCAACCGTGGACCCGACTTCCATTGCCTGCACGATGGTATCCATGAGGTTGAGGCGGAGAAAATGAAGGTGATACACGACTCGGTGCACGGAAGCGTGAGAATCGATGGAGGATTCATGGACCTGCTTTCTACGCCTGAACTCCAGAGACTTTCCATGATAAAACAGCTGGGCCTTGGATACCTTGTCTTTCCTGGTGCGAACCACACTAGACTCGAACATTCTCTTGGAACATACCATATAGCAGGGATGATTGCAGATGCCATAGGACTGGATGAGCAATCAAAGAAAGAGGTCATGGCCGCTGCAATGCTCCACGATGTGGGGCATGGTCCCTTTTCCCATACCCTCGAAGTGGCTTTCAAGACCAGAAATGGTATGGACCACATGGATATCGCCCAGAAACTTATAACCGGAGAAATCAGAGCGTGTGTGAATGGTATTAACGAAAGGAGCATCCCCGAGATTCTGGAAGATATGGGGTTGGAGTCCAAAGTCGTAGCATCACTTGTAAAAGAAGATAGGCACCATAGGTACTGGCCCGGACCGGAAAATGAGGACATAGAGGCCGCCATAATCCATGGTCCGATAGATGCCGATCAGCTCGACTATCTGATGAGAGATGCCCACTATACGGGGGTAGCGCATGGAACCATAGATATGGAGAGACTCATGCAGACCCTCATGGTGCGGGAAAACAGACTTGTAATAGACAGAGGCGGAGTCGCAGCAGCCGAGGGCATACTGGTTGCCAGGGCTCTGATGTACTCCTCCGTTTATTTCCACAGAACCGTCAGGATAGCTGAGATGATGCTGAACAGGGGCGTCAGAGAAATGAGAGTAGATGTTGAAGAAATACAGCTTATGAACGACTGCTCTCTCATTGAAAAAATGAAATCTCATGGCGGGCTTCCAAGAAAAATAGCCATTTCAATAATCTACAGGAGGCTCTACAAAAAAGCTCTGTCTTTGGAGCTCGCCTCTCTTGAGCCGGAGGAAAGGAAAAAACTTGCAGAATGGTCCGACAGAACGGGAGACCTTGAGAAAGAGATTGCCGGAAGGGCTGGTGTCAATGAAAGTGAAGTTCTTGTGGACATTCCCGGGAGAGATATACTTATATCGGAACCAAGGATGAACGAAACCGAAGTAATCGTCTGGGAGAATGGGAATCTGAATCCGCTCTCGAAATACAGTACACTGCCAAAGGCTCTCAGGAGAAGGAATGTGCACAGGTGGGGAATTCTCGTAGCGGCACCGGAAAAGTACAGAGAAAATGTGAAAAGAGCCGCAAGATACGTGCTGTTCGGATAGGATTACATATTCGACGGGTTGAAATCTCTTGCCGGACAGGGTCCGTCCAGACATTTTCTGCAGGATACACAGATATCCTGGCCTACATGAGCCTTGCCGTCGATTATTTTTATAGCGGCCTTGGGACATCTTCCCACACATACCCCGCAGCCTATGCAGTTAGCGGACTGTTCGAGTATATTGATGACCGCCCCTTTCTCGTTTTCGTCGAAAATTTTTATGCTACTTTCCGATATCTCACATATTCCATTCACAGTGAGTTTGCCATTCTTCTCTTCCCATCTGCCTATTATCGTTAAAAATTCTCTCACTCTTTCCATGTTCAGGGGCTTCGATGGCTTCAGGACATCTTTACCTTCGAAGGAGATTCCACCCTTTCCTCTTGCGAAACCGGGAACGTCGAAACCCCTTGATTTCACCCATCCGGGCACTCTTTTCCATCTCCACAAGCCGTATTCGACCCATTCTTTTCCAAGCCCTTTCTCTCTCGCATAGTTTTCCAGATATTTCTCCCATCTTCTGTAGCCCTCGAAGGCTCGTTTCAGAACCTCTGTATCGCCTATATCTGCAGAGGGGCAAGGATAGCAACCTACGCGATACATCCCTCGCTCATACCACGGGTTATAATTCGCATTTTCATGAAAAGATAAAGCCAGACCTCCAGCGCCGTCCAGTGCTGTATGGGTGATATTCCTTTCTGCCCGATAACCCAGGGATTTTCCCACCTCTTCCCCTTTCTTGCTCTGGCTTCCGATTCGTACTCCCTCTGCCCGATCACGGATATCAGGGGCCCGTCGTAGCCTCCCTTTATGAACCTTGTAATCGGCCCGAGCTTGCATGCCTTGCAGCACCAGCGGTAATCCTTGGCAGGAGGTCCGAAAACTTCAAGTCCTTTCCAGAAGGCATCGTCCGCCTCCACAACATCCAGATTAAGCCCGTATTTTTCAGCGACATTCCTCGCGTTTTCCACGGTCTCCGACAGCTCGATACCTGTGTTCAGAAAGAGCACCTTCGGTTTTAATCCCGCATCGAGTGTCAGAAGCAGAGCGGCAAGAGAATCTTTTCCTCCGCTGTAGGAGACTATCAGCGGTAGATTTTCCTCCTCAATAACCCTTTTTATGAATTCGGTCGCCTTTTTAACGTTCTTATCGAGAGAATCGCTATTGGCCTCCAGAACGTCTTTCCATTTCTGTCCAGAAGGAAGAATGTTCTCTGTCTCTCCGAGTCTGGACCTAACTTTTACCCCCACACCTCTCTCCGCAGCCCTCATCTCTCCGGTATCCATCATGGCCCTACCCACGGCAATGACCTTCCTGTCTGGAGAAAGTACAACGACCTCGTCTCCGGCCTCGATGCCCTCGGCCATCTCATTTATCCCCACGGCAAGTGCATTGGCGCTCTTCAGTATCGGTTCGACAGCACCTTTGTCCACAACAATCCAGGATTTTTCCAGCCTCGGGAGTATGCGGAGCGCTCCGTCAATCCTCAGAGACACCCTGAAACCCGGTTTTTTCCCGAAAATCTCATATTTGAGAGCCCCCACCACGATTCCATCCACTATAATCTCGTCCAGCCTGTCCTCCGCGGGAGCCCTGTTGAGAAGCACTATCTTGTCCTCGGGTACAAGGAGTTCTCCGCAGCCCTCTCCGAACTGTCTGTCCGCAAGCTCCCTTATCATCCTCTTGTCGAAGTCGAAGGCAGGCCTGGCATCCCCCGGAGGGGTCATGTTCACGGCAAATCCTTCGGAACCGCATAAGGAGCAGTGCTTCCCTATGAGAGGAACATTGCACTCTTTACACCAGCGAATCTTCATCCTTCCGAGCTTTACGAGAGACACGGAAATCGGAGAATGGAATGGTATATAGAGGTGCCGATTTCCGTGAGAAAACTTAATAAATCCCCCATAGATGTGGCTTCAATGCGTAAAAACGGAGATGAGAAATGGAGCTAGGCGTGCTTTCCTCTCTGATAGTGCTGATTCTGGCCAGTCGTCTCCTTGGTTTTATGTTCAGAAAATACGAGTATCAGGCAATGATAGGAGAGGTTCTCGGAGGGTTCATCCTCGGCTCGATGATTCTTGGACTTATTCAGCCAACGACGGAGCTGGGGCTTTTCGCGGATTTCGGCATAATAATGATAATGATGGTTGCAGGGATGCAGACAAACTTTGACTCCTTCACAAAGAACATTAAGAGTAGCAGCATCGTGGGTTTTCTGGGTGTGATAATCACCTTTATTGTTGTTTATTTTCCACTTGTGGCCCTCGGCTTCGATTGGACCGCCATTCTGTTCCTTGCCGCCATAATGAGCAACAGTGCCATAGAGGTTTGTGCCGGTGTATTCGTGAAGTCCGAACACCCCAGACTCAGGGCCGTGGTTCTCGGAGCAAGCTTTGTGGACGACATAATAGCGGTGTTCATAATAGGTATAGTGGCCTCAACGGTCTTCGGGAATGCTCCTCTCGACGCGGGTTTCATAGCTACGCTAAGCATGAAGATAGCTGTCTTCATGATAATCTCCCTTTTTGTTGTCACCAGAATAGTAGAAGTTCTTTTCGATAAAATACGGCATAAAGAAGGTTCCGAAAAGCTCCTGCTGACATCCACATTTCTTCTGGCATTCGCATTCGCAATCGCTGCCAGGGCTGTCGGGCTCCATGAAGTCATAGGTGCATATATAGCTGGTCTCATAGTGGGTAAATGGGGTACGAAGGTCGGACCCATGTTGAAGAGAAGAATAGCCTGGAACAATATGAACGACGATTTGGATGCCATGTTGAAAGCCGTGTTCTCTCCTATCTTCTTCGGGTACATGGGCCTTCTGCTCTCGCAAGAAAGGCTTCCTTCCACCGAATATCTGCTGATTCTTTCCATTACTGGGCTACTTCTGGGTCTTGGGTTCATAGGAAAATATCTGGGCTGCGGAGGAGGAGCGCTTCTGTGCGGTTTCCGGGGCAAAGCCTCTTTCATGTTAGGAACCGCCATGCTTGGAAGAGGAGCTCTGGAAATGATACTTGCGAAATATGCTATGGATGCGGGCATAATAGGGCCAGAGATATTCTCTGCCCTCATACTCTTCATTCTGGTCACCATAATAGCCGCCCCTCTTCTCTACGGATACACGGAAAAGATATGGGGAGATGAGATTGAGTGAGTATGAGGATGCGCTGAGCTACCTCTATTCCCTCGAAAGGTTTGGTGTCAAGCTCGGTCTGGATACCATGGAAGATGTCATGAAGATCGTTGGAAATCCGCATCACGGTGCGAAGGGAGTGCACATCGCCGGGACCAACGGAAAGGGCTCTGTTGCCGCCATGATATCCAGCATCCTGAGAAAATCGGGATACAGGACGGGCACATACACCTCACCGCATCTGCTGAGGTTCGAGGAAAGGATTGCTGTCGACGGAAAGCCCATGAATTCCCATAAGCTCATGGAATATATCGGGAGGTATAGAGAAATCGTGAAAGATCTGAACGAAACGGGTGTATATCCTACATTTTTTGAGATTACCACGGCAATTGCCTTCGAACACTTCAGAGATAATTCCGATGTCTGGGTTATAGAGACAGGCATGGGCGGCAGGTTGGATGCCACCAACATAGTGAAGTTCAGGACAGGGGTAATAACCACAATAGGCAGGGACCACACGAAACATCTGGGAAACAGTCTTCCGAAAATTGCCGGTGAAAAGGCAGGGATAATAAAGGAAGAAATGAACATCGTCACCGGAGAACGGAGAGATACCCTTAGTGTCATCGAAAAAAGGGCAAAAGATGTCGGGGCCGAGGTTTTCACCCTTGGGAGGGATATCGAGGTAAAGGTCCTTTCCAGTACCATCGAGGGTGTCGAGGCGAGGATAAGGGGAATCTATGATGAGTACGACATACTAGTGCCTCTGGCGGGCAGACATCAGGCAGATAACGCCGCTCTTGCCATTGCTGCCGCGGAACTCATGAGACATGATGGGATATTCGCGGAGAAAAGTGCCATTATCTCCGGAATAAGGGGAACGGAATGGAGGGGAAGATTCGAGATTGTTTCGAAAGATCCCTTGGCAATCATGGATGCGGCTCATAACCCTCACGGTGCTGAGGCACTCAAAGAAACTCTCGTTGACACGGGACTCTGGGGAAAATACACACTGCTAATAGGGATGCTGGATGACAAGGATGCAGAGGCTTTTGCAGCCACTCTGGTAAAGGGAGCAAAAAAAACCGTTGTTACGGAGCCCAGATACAGACCCAGGGCCATGAAAATGGAAGAATTGATTACAATCACCTCGAAATACGGTGATTCCGAGGGCATCAAGGATGTGGGTGAGGCCGTGGATACCGCACTTGGATATGGCAATCCCGTTCTAATAACGGGCTCCATATACCTCCTAGGAGATATTCTCTCGGAGTATGATTTTGATAAAATGAGAATTAAAAATATCAATTAACCGATTTTGTTTATTTAAAAATAGAAAAACGAATTTGTATTTATTTTTAAATGGTTTACTGTAAAGAGAGACTTTCTGAAGATGAAAGAGTGTTAATAAAAAATTGTGGAAATTAGAAGAGTAAGGTTCAAAAAGCCTGGGAAAGGATTATATCGCAGGCAGCCCGTGCTCCTTATACGTCCTGCTCCTTTCCTCGATGTCCATCGTGAGGTAGATCGCAGTCGTGTTTATCGATGAGTGCCCCAGGTTGATCTGCAATGTCCGCAGATCGATTCCAGAGCGCAGAGCCATGACCGCATGTGTGTGCCTAAGAACATGAGGATGCCTCTTATCCTCATCGATTCTCGCCATCCTGGCGTATTTGTAAACTATCCTCTCGACCTGCCGAGTTGACAGTGGACCGCCTTTTCTTGAACGGAATAGCGGCTCTCTCTTTCCATGCCCTTTCATGAGCTGTCTCAGAAGGGTGAGTGTCAGCCTGTCCGGAATCGGCACTATCCTACCCTCCTTGTGTCTCTTCGCCCTCTGTATCGTTATCGTCTCCTCTTCTAAATCCACATCACCGACCCTGAGGGCGCAGAGCTCCCCGACCCTCATCCCTGTCACGTACAGAACCCTGAGGATAAGGTGATCTCTCAGGTTGTCAGGGGCTTCGAGGAGCGCTCTCAACTCGTTTTCTTTGAGATATTTTCTCATTTGGATTCCCTCTGTCAGACTAATGTCCGACCTTAATCAGACAATAGAAAGATACTATTTAAAGTTTTCTATTACTTTGTCTGACAATTGTCATCAAATTTTATCGATGATAGAGAATGTACCTGTAAAAAACCCGTGATTAATGTCGCCTTTTTGAGAATTGCGACATTTTTCGGTGTCAGTATTTAAAACATGCGTCGGAAAATTCGGGATTTTGCGACATCCGAAGAGAGGGTGTACGGCAAGATAAAATCTATATGATCCCAATAAAAATCGATTCCAGAAATTCTCACAGAATGATGATTTTAACCGTAAGGGGATACACTCCGGAAACAAAAAATGGTGATTCGTTGGAATTTCGCATAATTTGGTCTCCTCTAAATATGTGTTTTTCAAGAAATAGCGATAATAAATAATAAAGTAACGAGATTATGATATTTAATTATCATATTTTGTTAACAACAGAAATTCCTTTTACCCTAATTGGTATGGAGGGGACATGAGCGATTATGAGAAGTACTATCTCTCGGTGGCGGACCTCATCGGAAGAGAGGAGTTCGAGAGTAGAGTGAAGGAAAAGATTAAGCGGTATGATGGGCTGATCGAAAGAGAGAGTGCCGCAAGGCTTGTTGCCGCCGAACTCGGAAGGAATGAATTGAAGATACACGACATATCCTCGCTCAGGGATGGAAAGACCTCTCTAATAGAGGGGTACGTCGATGGTATTGGCTCTACTAAGGAGTTCACCACAAAGAACGGAAGGTCCGGCAGGGTCCTCCATATTAGTATATCGGACGAATCCGGCGCTTGTAGGCTTGTACTCTGGAACCGGGACACGGGGCTCGGTGAAAAACTCAGAGAAGGGATGAAAATAAGGATAATAAACGGAAAAGTTAAGAACGGAGCATATGGGACCGAGATATCTCTGGGAAAGTGGAGTTCGGTGTGGGTGGAGGTCGAGGGCGAGATGTTGCAGATAAGATGATATTTTTAAATAAAATCTCAGAATTAGTGAGATAAAACAACATAATCTATTAACGGATTTATTTTTACTCCAATTTATTTAATATCTGTCAAGCTTTCCGAAAATTTTATATCCTCTTATGTCTTCACTCTTACGGTGATAAAATGGCGGTCGGATTTGTACTGATAAGCACAAGCCCTTCAAAAGAGCATGAGGTCTATGAAAAACTGAGGAAAGTAAAGGAGATCGTGGAGCTGCACCCCCTATTCGGTGAGTTCGATATGCTTGCGAAGATAGAGGCAAAGGATTTCAATGAGCTCGGAAGAATAGTGGTCGACAAGATACGATCGGTGCCGGGAGTCGAAGATACCAAGACACTTACCGGAATAAAGTTCTAAGGTGAGGAGTTTGGGAGATCTTATTTCCGGTTTCATAATAGTCCTTCTTCTGGCATTCGCACTTCTGATATTTCTGGCAGGGCTCTTCACCACATATTTCGGTGCTGGAAAAAGCAGAAAGATAGGGATTGCCCTATCCGTTATAGGAGTTCTGGTGGGCGTTCTGACATATTTCGGATTCTACGGTCCGTTGAAGCCAGAGTGCGGCGGAACATTCCTGAACTTCATAATAGCGCCGCTTATCTACATAATCGCTGCAATTGTCGGTGCCGGTATTGCTCTGCTCGCCTTCATAGGCGCGATAATGAAAGCATAACATGTCCGTGATTGTGGTAAGATACGGGGAAATTTCCCTCAAATCCCATTCCGTAAGACGGAGGTTTACGGAGAAGCTCATGGAGAACATTCAAAATGCTCTTCTAAAGGCGGAAATCGAGGGTTATCTTGAAGAAGAGAGAGGAAGGATATTTGTTTTCACCGATAACAGAAAGGCTGTTAATATCATAAAAAATGTCTTTGGCGTTGTCTCCGTCAGCTGGGCGAAATCTACGGATTCGGATATGGACAGGATAGCGGAACTCGCTATTTCCATTTTCAGATGCAGGAAAGGGAGCTTTGCCGTCAGGGCGACCAGGACAGGCAATCAACCGTATACCAGTCAGGAACTGGCAGCATTTGTCGGCGAAAAGATACTGGAGAACTGTGGTGATTTGAATGTAAACCTCAGAAAACCGGATTTCGAGCTGTTCATCGAGGTAAGAAACTCGAGGGCCTTTGTATTTACGGAAAAAGTGAAGGGTGTGGGCGGTATGCCGCTTGGAACGCAGGGAACCATAGCATCCTACATGAGAGACGGGTCGGACCTTATATCGGCGTGGATGCTCATGAAAAGAGGGTGCAATGTTCTGTTTCCTGAAAAATCCGAAAAAGACCTGAAATCCTGTGCGGAGCGGTGGGGGGCTGTTCCAACATCCGGCTCTATGAAAGATATTTTGAAAAAAGAGAGTGTTCTTGCACTTTGTACGGGAAGAATCGAGGAGTGTCTTAAAAAGAGCGAAGTTCCTGTTTTATGCCCAACGGCAGGTCTCTCGGACGAAGAAATGGGAAAAATGCTGGAGCTCATTTTTTCCTGAAGAATGACCTTCTCTCCTGTTTTATGCCCTCGAATTCACGGAGTATCTCTTTCTGCCTCTGGGTAAGGTGCTTCGGGACCTCTATATCTATCTTAACGTACAAATCCCCCCTTTTTCCGGTCCTTATGTCCGGCAACCCCTTTCCTCTGATTCTGAACATGCTTCCCGGTTGAGTTCCCGGAGGTATTTTCAGAGTGACCTTTCCATCCAGCGTCGAAATCCCCGCCTCACCTCCGAGAGCCGCTTTTGGGAAAGATATCTTCTCTTCATGGACGAGGTCAAGGCCGTCAACCTCGAAATCGGGATGTTTTTTCAGATGTATGACCACATACAGGTCACCGGAGGGTGCTCCGCTTTCTCCTGCTTCTCCCATGCCGGGCAATCTGAGCTTCAGTCCGTCATAGGCTCCTTTCGGAATGTCCACGGTGATTCTCTCTTTGACTCTTGTTCTGCCCGTTCCGTGGCATGCCTGGCATGGCTTTTCTATAACTCTGCCTGTTCCGTGACATCTCGGACAGACGGCTGTCGTTACAAATCTCATGAACCCGTTGGAGCGCACATTCTGCACATGACCGGCGCCATGACAGTTCGGACATGTTCTGGTACTTCCGTCCGCAGAGCCCGTTCCGTCGCATTCCTCACATTTTTTATATCTCGGAATTATTATCTCTTTTTCAGCGCCGAACATCGCATCTTCCAGGTCGATTTCCATATCATATCTTAGATCATTTCCTCTGTTTCTGTATTCTCTTTTTCCACCTGCTCCACCTCCGAAGAACATATCGAAGATATCATTGAAAGCGAAACCGAATGAGCGGAATATATCATCGAAGTCCACGCCTCTGAATATGTCTTCCTGAGAGAACCTGCCGTCTATTCCCGCATGTCCGTACCGGTCGTAGAGCCTGCGCTTCTCATCATCGGATAGGACAGCATAAGCTTCCGATATCTCCTTGAATCTCTCCTCCGCCTCTTCCCTATTATCTGGGTTCATGTCGGGATGCCATTTTTTGGCGAGCTTCCTGTATGCTCTCTTTATCTCTTCCTTGGTGGCATCCCTGCTCAGGCCGAGAATCTCGTAGTAATCCCTTTTTTCCATTATTTCTCCTCATTCACCCTGTATTCCGCATCCACCACATCCTCTTTCCGCTCATCGGTGTTCTTCTGTTCTTCCTGACCGGTCTGCTGTTGCTGTGCCTGCTGCTGATATATTCTGGTGGAGACTCCATAGAATGCCTGTGTAAGGTCCTCCGTGGCCTTCCTTATCTCCTCTGCGCTCCTCTTCTCGTCTGCCATAAGTTCGCGGAGCGCCTTTATCTTGCTCTCTATCTCTTTCTTTTCGTCGTCAGTCATCTTTTCGCCCAGTTCCTTCATGGTTTTTTCTGCGGTATATATGGCAGCATCCGCCGTGTTCATGGCCTCTATGCGCTCCTTTCTCTTCCTATCTTCCTCGGCGTATTTCTCGGCCTCCTTTATCTTCTTCTGTATCTCCTCCTCGCTGAGGTTCGTAGATGCCGTTATAGTTATTTTTTGCTCCTTTCCCGTGCCCTTGTCCTTTGCCTTCACCTCGAGTATGCCATCGGCATTTATCTTGAAAGTCACCTCTATCTGAGGTATTCCCCTTGGGGCCGGCGGAATTCCGTCAAGAATGAATCTTCCCAGAGATATGTTGTCCTTTGCCATTGGCCTCTCGCCCTGTAGAACGTGTATCTCCACCTGTGTCTGATTATCCGCAGCCGTGGAGAATGTCTGGGTCTTTTCCGCAGGTATCGTTGTGTTTCTCGAAATCATCGGGGTCATAACACCACCGAGAGTCTCTATTCCCAGTGTAAGCGGCGTGACATCCAGAAGCAGTATGTCCTTTACCTCTCCCGAGAGAACTCCGCCCTGTATTGCGGCGCCCATGGCGACACATTCGTCGGGATTTATGTTCTTGTAGGGCTCCTTTCCAAAGTAATTTTTAACAAGTTCCTGGACCGCGGGCATTCTGGTCGAACCGCCTACGAGGATAACCTTGCTTATATCCTCTTTCTTCAGCTTTGCATCCTTCAGGGCCTGTTCTATAGATGGAATGGTCCTTTCAAGGAGGTCCTCAGTCATCTCCTGGAACTTAGCTCTCGTGAGGGTGACATTCAGGTGCTTCGGGCCGGAGGAGTCCGCAGCTATGTATGGCAGATTGATGTTGGTTTGCATCAGGCCGGAGAGCTCCTTTTTCGCCTTTTCAGCCGCCTCTTTCAATCTCTGCATGGCCATGGGGTCCTGTTTCAGGTCTATTCCGGTCTCCTTTCTGAATTCCTCCACCAGATAATCAATTATCCTCTGGTCCCAATCATCTCCTCCCAGATCTGTATCTCCGCTTGTGGCCAGCACTTCAAAAACTCCGTCTCCGACTTCGAGGATTGAAACATCAAAAGTTCCACCTCCGAGATCATACACCAGTATCTTCTCGCCTTCGGCTTTATCCAGACCATATGCGAGGGATGATGCGGTGGGCTCATTTATTATCCTTCTTACATTGAATCCTGCAATCTTTCCGGCATTCTTTGTGGCCTGTCTCTGGTTGTCGTTGAAGTATGCAGGCACTGTTATCACTGCATCGCTTATCTTCTCTCCCAGATACGCTTCCGCATCCTGCTTGAGTTTCCTGAGTATGAAAGCTGATATCTCCTCTGGAGTGTATTCCTTATCGTCTATCTTCACCCTGTAATTGGTACCCATCTTCCTTTTTATTGAGATTATGGTCCTGTCCGGGTTGGCAACTGCCTGTCTCTTTGCGGCCTCGCCCACGAGAATTTCCCCGTCCTTCGTGAACGCCACAACGGAAGGTGTGGTTCTTCCACCCTCTGCATTGGGTATCACAGTTGCCTGTCCTCCTTCCATAACAGCCATGCACGAATTGGTCGTTCCGAGGTCTATTCCGAGTATCTTTCCCATATCACTACCTCCTTCCTACTTTTACCTTTGCGTGCCTTATCACCTTGTCATAAAGCCTGTACCCTTTCTGATACTCCTCAATGACGATGCTCTCCTCTCCTTCTCCCGCAGCTACTGCCTCATGGAGATTCGGGTCGAAGTGTTTTCCGACGGAATCGAAGGCCTCGACACCGAACTCCGAGAGTATGCTCTCTATCTGTGCCTTTATCATTTCGAGCCCTGTCCTGAAATCTCCTTTTTCGTGGGCTATTGCCCTTTCAAGGGTATCTAAGACATCCAGCATCCTAACGATGATTTTCTCACAACCGTACTTTTCTCTGACTTCGTTCTCTCTCTGGATTCTCTTGCGATAGTTGTCGAAATCGGCTTGTATTCTCTGTGCCAGTTCCTTCAGCTCCATTGATTCGGTTTTTACCGCTTCAAGCTCTTTCTTAAGATTCTCTATCTCGATGTCTTTCTTCGACTTTCTTTTTTTACTCTGTTTTTCCGAAGTACTGGCCACCGAATCTCCGTGCAAGGTATCACCTTACTCTATCTTTATCTTCTTTCCTTCCGGCTCGCTTTTTTCCAATTTTCTAAGGGTTATATCCAGCACACCGTTGTTATATGTTGCCCTGATGTCTGTTTCGTCTATCTCTGAACTCAACGGTATCTCTTTGTAATATTTTCTGGATGCAGTATCAACCTTTATCGTGACCTTATCTCTGCTGACCGTCAGGTCTATGTCCTCCTTGCTGACGCCCGGAAGTTCGGCTGTTATTGTTATGTTCTCATCGGATTCCATAATATCAGTAAGTGGTTCCCTAGCAAAACCTTCGGAGCTCTCCTTTGCTTCTCCGAGTTTTCTAGGCATTGTGTTGCCAAACTGCTGTATTATGGGCTTTCCATCGGGACCGACCTTCATACTGAAACCATATACTATCGGCTCTCTACTGCGTAAATCCCCTTCCATTGCCCTCTGCATCATCATATCCATCATCTTTCTCATTCTCTCGAACTCTTCTTCGATGTCCCAGTCGAGGATATCGTCAAAGGGGGAGTCGAACGGCCAGTTTCTCTTTCTTCTTTTCATTTTATTGCCTCCTGTTCTGTATTTCACCTATGTTTGTTCTTCTATATAAATTTTTCTCACTCTCTGGAACGCAGATTTAAGATGTATCCGCAATCGCATCTTAACTTCTCTTTTTCCAGTCTTAGATCTTTCCCACATACTGGACATCTTACTTCCTTTATGAATTCCTCGACCCACGCTCTGGCAATCTCTTCATTGTCCTCTTCCTCAATCCGGTCAAGTATCTGAGCGAGTTCGGGTGTATCTGCCAGTACTCGGAGCGCTCCGTATTTTTTGGTGTGTGTTTTGAGATTGAATGCAAACTTTGAAAATATGGCACCAACCACCATGCCCGTGAGAATGCCGCCGATATGCGCAGTACGTGCAACGTTGTCTCCTGTCGAAGCGAAGGCGTATGCTGTTTCGGTGACAATGAATATCATTGCTGCCAGATATACAGGTGTCCTCAGAAGAAATATAGGTCCGAGAAACATTGGAATCTCCTCTCTAGGGTAGAGCGCAACCAGAGCTCCCATGAGTCCGGCTATAGCCCCTGAGGCACCCAGAGCCGGAATGTTGTCGGGATAGGAAAGAGCAGCATAGAGAAATGATGCGCCAACTGCGGATATGAGATAGATAACCACGACCTTTCTTGGACCGGCTTTAATCTCCAGAGGAAAGCCAAGCAGAAAAAGAAAAATCATATTCATCAATATGTGCATGGGCTCTATATGGAGAAATGCCGAAGTTATTGCTGTGTATGCCCTGTATCCCAACATATCCGATGGGAAGAACATCAGATCGATGAGCGTTTTTATCGAGCGCTCCGGTCCAACAACACGGAAGGACACGATGAAAAATGAGAATATGAAAATGTTCGCTAGAACAAGGCATATCACCGCTCTTTTATTTTTTAGAAGAGTGTAGGTCAAAAAGGAAAGAATTATAAGAATAGGTATTAGGGAATAAACCTGCATATCACAGGAATTCCTTTATTGTCTTAGCTAGCCTATCCACACCTTCCTTTATTTCCTCGTCGGAGGAATAGGTGAAGTTCAGGCGCATGGCATTCTTTACACTTCTGTCAGGATAGAAAGCCTCACCGATGACATATGCTATTCCGTTCTCTATGGCCTTTGGGAACATCTCCATGGTATCCACGTGTTCGGGAACCCTCACCCAGAGGAACATTCCGCCTTCCGGCTTTGTCCAGCTGGTGCCATCCGGCATTTTATCCTCCAGCATATCCAGCATCAGGTCCCTCTTATGTGCATAAAGTTCCTTTATCTCAGGTATGTGTCTATCTACAAGACCGGAATCGAATGCCTCTGCTATTATATGCTGTGCGAGAGTGTTCGTGCACAGGTCTGTCGCCTGTTTTGCCACGACGAATTTTCCTATTATGTCCTTGTCTGCCACCACCCAGCCGGTTCTCAGACCAGGAGCGAGTATCTTGGAAACTGTCCCGAAATAGATTACCCTTCCTTCCTTATCAAGCTGCTTAAGGGTGGGGATGTCCTCTCCAGCATATCTAAGTTCTCCATACGGGTCATCTTCGATGACAAGAACGTCGAAGTAAGCCGCTATCTCGAGAAGATGCTTCCTCCTATCCAGACTCATGGTGACTCCAGAGGGATTCTGGAATGTCGGTATTGCATATATGAACGGCACCTTTCTGCCCTCTTCCCTCAGCTTTTTCATGGTCTCTTCCAGAAGATGGGTGTTCATCCCATCGTCATCCATTGATATCCCTACCATCTCTCCTTCATAAGGCCTGAAAGCACTTAGAGCCGCAAGATATGTTGGTGCCTCAAGGACGGCCGTTTTTCCGGGCTCAAGGAAAAGTTTTGCTAATAGATCCAAAGCCTGTTGTGAGCCACTTGTTATCGTGACATTGTTTTTATCGATGTTCATACCCCTCTTTTCGACCATCCTTCTGGCAATTGCGTTCCTTAGTGATTCCACCCCTTCAGTCGTTCCATACTGTAATGCTCTTTTCCCTTTTTCAAGAAGAACTTTGCCCACTATATCATTTAGACCTTCGACCGGAAATGTATCTGGATTCGGGAGACCTCCGCCGAAAGAAATCACACCTTCGACACTGGCATATTTAAGAAGTTCCCTTATTTCCGAAGCTTTCATACGACCGGTTCTTCTCGAGAGCAATTTTGAGATGTCGACCATGTCTTTCACCTCACCTGTATCTGATACTGATGTTTAAACTTTGTGCCTTATCGGACGATACTGCCAAAAACGAAGAACCCAACCGCAGCAAGCTGCGGGGTATGTATAGGAATTAAATTAAATGAATCATTTACTGCCCCAGACAAGCATCATCTTCTCATCCACACACGGAAAGAAGCCTATGTTCCTGAAACCCGCATCTAAAAGCATGTTTTTGACCTCTTCCAGTGAGAAATACTCCTCATTTATGCCTGTTTTTGCGCCTTTTTTCCAGTCGGATATGCATACGGTACCGTTTTCTCTGAGAACTCTATGTATCTCATTTAGCGCTCTTCTCGCATCCGTGTGGTGCAGAGTCCGAACGGAGACCACACCTTCGAATTCACCATCAGCAAAGGGAAGGTCCTCTGCACATCCCCTAGGAATCCTGTGATTCTTTCCTTCTTCCGGAGATGCATACGGGTCGATTCCGGTGGTGTCCACCCTATCTCAAGAACTCTATTTTTGTCCTTTATGCATTGATACACTCCCTCCCAAATTTTCATTCGTCCTCCTCCAGCATCTTATTGAGTTCCTCGGCCATTATGAAATCGACAACCGTCAGATGCACGTTCTTGACTCCTTCCACCTTCTTAACGGCATTTTTTATGCTGTATGCAATCTGGACACCTAGAGGGCAGGTTGGAGCGCTCGGCCTGAAAACAATCTCTACGCTGCCGTTCTTGACCTCGAGGTCCGTTATCAGGTTCATCGTTATTACGTCGATGAGGGTTTCGGGGTCTATGACCCCTTTCAGTGCCTCTATCATCCTATTTTTAAGCTCCTCATCGCTTTTTTCGGGCATCCTCATGCCTTCAGCACGTCATCCACAAATTTGTCCTCGGGCTGGGCTCCTATGCTTACTATAGCCCCGTCGTTTATTACCTGCTGCGGTACTGCGGAAACGTTGTAAAGGCCGGCCAGATCCTGGTTCTCTATGGCCTCCACACATTCCGATTCGACCTTGCCCTTGGCTGCTATGGCAATCTTGTTAGCGAGGACAACCGACATCGGACAGTACGGACACGAGGGAGTCACATATACCTGAATCTTCACGTTCTTATTGAGAGATTTCAGTTTTTCCTCGGATACCGGGGACAAAGTGCTCTCGTCTCTGGACACAAGGATTATGGTCTCCACGAATCCCCAGCCTTCCTGTCCGGCAGGTGCGCCCGTATATCTTATCCTGTAACCGGAATCCGGGTCTATGAGCACCGTCGGAAACCTGGACACACCGTATTTCTCGCACTCCGGACTTCCTTTTTCGTACACTCTGACATTTATCTTGTCAGTGAGCTCCGCAAGCTCGCGAGATATCTGGACAGTGAAGTCCGAATATTCCTTATGCTCATTGTCATTCGGGTCAACAAAGACCAGCAGCTCTATCTTTCTCTTCATTTCACTTTCAAACCTCTTTCTCAGTTCTTCTCTGGATTCTTCGTCTATCAATCTTTCCATTTTTTCACCTCTTATCTATTCCTCAAACCCTTTCACATTTCTTTCATCGTTCTTCCAGTACGGACTGGTGAGATCCTCATATGCGGTCAGAGCGGCCGTTGCGCCCTCCGCCGCAGAGGTGACTATCTGCTTGACGCCGCCTATCACATCACCTGCGGCATAGACATATCTCACGTTGGTCCTCATCCACCGGTCCACTTTTATGTATCCTCCGGAGGTGAGCTCGATACCGAGTTGTTTTGCAAGTTCGGTGTTCGGGCTCTCTCCGATGGAAACGAATATGCCGTCCACCTCCAGGTCCTTTATTTCCCCTGTTTTTCTGTTCTTTATCCTTGCCCCGGTTACCTTCACATCACCCTTTATTTCCTCGACAACCGAGTCCCATATGACGGGTACACCCATCTCGAACATCTTTTTCTGCAGCGCCTTTTCGGCCCTGAGCTCGCTCCTTCTGTGGATAAGGGTGACATCGCATCCTATTCCTTTCAGATATATGGCATCTCCGACCGCCGTGTTCCCACCGCCAACAACGAGAATCTTCTTTCCCTTGAAAAAGAAGCCGTCACATGTGGCGCAGTAGGACACGCCTCTGCCTGCAAATTCCTCTTCACCCGGAACATTGAGATGTCGGTGTTCGCTACCTGTTGCAATTATTACGCTTTTCGCCGAGTATTCATTCCTGTCTGTCTGGATTTGGAACATCTCTCCGACCTTTTTTATCTCGGTGACCGGTTCTATCTCCACTATCTTCACATACTGCTGAGCATGGTGTTTGAACTTCTCGGCAAGTTTCATTCCGTCTATGCTTATGAAGCCTGGATAGTTTTCTATGGCCGGAGATTCGGCAACCAGACCTCCTGCGGTCTTGCCGTCCAGCACTATCGCTTCGAGCCCTGCTCTCACCGCATATATGGCTGCTGTCAGACCTGCCGGACCGGCTCCTATTATTATAGTATCATATTCTTCCATGGATTCGTTTCTCCATCTTTAAACTATATAAAAGTATTCGGGACACATCTGTCCTAAAATGTGGCGGAGCGCTCGTAATCCGCAATGACCTCTGAGACGACGGTCCAGACCTTCAGCATGCCGTCGTATATAGAAATGCTCTTGTCCGCAATATCATAAACCCGGCTTTTGTAATCGCCTTCGGGGAATCCGCCTATGATGACGATATAATCCCCCTCTCCCTGAAAAATCCTGCCGGGCGCCCTTTTTTCGCCTGACGGCGACATTGCCAGAACTTCCTCTCCCTTCTTTATTTCGTTTATGTACTTTTCGAGGGTAACACCGTATCTCAGTGAAAGCAGAGGCTCTTTTTTACTGGGAACCGCACCCATATCATAAAGGGATTCCATGAGCCCTATGAAGCGCTCGTAATGTTTGGGCAATCGGGTTTCGGGGTTGACTTCGATTATTTCGTCGTTCCTCGTATGTACCGTAACCCTTAGTTTCCCCTCCTGATTTAGGATGGAATCAAGGGCCAGAAGGAGAAAGAAATGCACCATATCCGGCCTTCCTCTCCGGCTCCCTTCGGGAATATTGCGGAGAGCTGAGTGGTGATATGTCGAATCGAGGATGCACATTCCCGCCTTCTTTTTCCTCCTTTTCGTGTACGCGACAACCGCAGGATGTCCCCATATCTTCTGTGGTATGAGTTCAAGTTCCGCGTCTGCGAGAATCAGGGTGAGCATATGCGTGAGTCGGGTCGATTATTTATAATCTCACCATTGAGGTTCAAGTTCATAATCTATCGGGTCCCTGTATCCCGCCTCTCTGAAGCCTTTGATCCTCAGTTTACAGGAATCGCACATCCCGCATGCCTTTTCTCCGCCTTTGTAGCACGACCATGTGAGTTCATAGGGTACGCCGAGTTTCATGCCCGTTCTTATTATCTCGGCCTTGCTCATCCGTATAAGCGGGTACTTTATCTCTATCGGCCTGCCCTCGACCCCTCTTTTCGTGCCCAGGCGAGCGAGCTCCTCGAACGCGGAATAGTACTCCGGCCTGCAATCAGGATATCCAGAATAATCCAGTGCGTTAGCACCTATGTATATCGCATCCGCATCCCTGACCTCGGCATAGGCCAGTGCAAAACTCAGAAGTATGGTATTTCTCGCAGGCACATAGGTCACGGGAATCTCCTCTGCCATGCGCTCTTCGTCCCTGTCCAGGGGAACATCTATGCTCGCATCAGTCAGAGCGGAGCCCCCTATCTGTCCGAGGTCTATCTTCAATATCTTACGTTCCTTTACGCCGAAATGTTCGGCTATCTTTCCGGCGCTCTCCAGCTCTCTCGAATGCCTCTGTCCGTAGTCGAAGCTCAGCGCATAAAGTTCGTAACCATCATGTTTTGCTATGGCCATGCACGTGGAACTGTCGAGCCCTCCCGAGAGGAGTACCACCGCTTTTCTCATATGTTCACCTCATATCCGCTCCTTTTAAGCCTTTCTCTCACCATGTCAAGTGTCGGAAGGAAGTCCTGCGCTCCCCTGTTCTCTATAACAAAGCTTGCAACGGCAGCACCCGTGAGTCCGGCATCGTGGTAATCGAGGCCGTGGTATAGCCCGGTGTAGAATCCCGCTCTGTATGAATCTCCCGCACCTGTCGGGTCCACAAACCTTGCAGGCTTTATGGCGGGAACCCTGTCCTCCCCTTTTTCCGATATTATCCTGCTTCCCTTATCTCCAAGAGTGTTTATTATGACAGGGACGTACTCCAGAATCTCACCTTCATCTCCGAGCCCGAGCATACCAAGGGCCTTACCAAGCTCAGATTCGTTACAGAAGAAGATATCGGATATAGAAAGCATATCTCTGAGCATTTCCGGAGAATAGACATAATGGATCTCCTGAGAAGGGTCGAGCGCTATCTTCCTTCCGTTATTTTTCGCCTCTTTCCCTATCTTCAGGTAATATGCAGGCTTTCCGGTCGAGAAGTGAACCCATTCCGATTCCACCGCAGGGGCATACTGAAGTTCATATCGCTCAATCTCTCCCATAACGCCCTGATACACATACCCCCTCTGTGTTCCGCCGTTGTTTATTATCCACACCTTGGGACTCTTCCCCTCTTTTCGAACCACTCCCTTCATATCTACGCCTGCATCTTCCAGTTTTTTCCAGTAATCGTCGGGGAAATCAGTGCCTATGAATGCAGCGAGAGAAACAGACGTTCCCAGCCTTGCAGCGGTTATGGCTATGTTCGCACCGGTGCCTCCGTGCCTCACTTCGAAGTCATTTATACCTACGAACTCCTCCGCATGCGGTATTCTTGGAGAATCGAGTATCGTGTCAACGATTATGTGGCCGTAGACCGAAAGGAATGCCATGCACAGCCATTACATTTGGGATAAAAGACTTATGGAATTTAAAAAAGAAATGGTTTAGAGTTTTTTGAACCTCTTGCTCAGGTTCTTCATCACGTTCGGAAGCGTTGTGTACTCCATGTCCTCGAGCGGCAGTCTGTGAGGCTCGAAAGGTCCGTGCCTTCTCATATACTCCGCCACATACTGCGCCTTTTCCCGTGTATAATCCCATGCAGGGTCATCGAACAGGTCTGCGGGTCCGACAAGCTCACCGTTTGCCACCTGGAATCCGAGTGCAGCCACTCTAGGAGGCCCGTCGAATCTGGTGCACTTCGCATCCTTTATTCCCACGGGCATTATCGGACCGTTGTGACTGCCCCTCATCCATCCGGAAACAAGATGCGGGAATGCCCACGGTTCGAGAACCTCACCAAGTGCCGGAAGCCCGCTCTGCGCCCTCACGATTGCCACAGGGTCATCCTTACCGACATATTCTCCCGCTATCTGATAGAGCTTTTCCGTGGAAATAACGGCAACAGGCTCATCAGCAGGCAGCTTTCCACCCTTCTTCGGGAAGACCCTCTTTATGACGAATCTTGATTTTGCGCCTATGAGCGCGAGGATGTCGTACATCTCTTCAGGAGCGTTCATAAGAACCTTTTTGTGCTCCATTATGTCCCATATCTCAAAAACGAATCCGGAGTGCATTGTGGGGTCTATCACGAGACCCGGGGTGTTGAACGGGTCTGCGAACATCCTGTATATGGGCAAATTGAACGCTCCTGGTTCTGTCTTATCCATCATAAATGCAACAACTGGCTCTCCCTTTCTCTCCGTGAACTCCATCTCGGCCACACCGGGCCCCATTCCTCTTATATTCCCGGAAAAAGCATCGCTGAGAAGGTCCTGTCCTGCACCGTAGAGTTTCAGCTCTTTTGCCACATCGGTGGCCTTTTCAAAGGTTCTCCAGGCAAGTTTGTGTATTTCCTTGCTGTCCACGCCCTTCGTGTGGGTCATTATGAGCTCGAGGTCATCTCCCACATGTGTCACATGGAAGCTTTTTATGACCTTATCCTTAACGGCCTTTGCGAGCTCCTTTTCCGCTGTCTCTATGAGCTTCGGATGCACCAGAGAGTGTCCCGGCCATCCGCCCACATCCGCCTTTATTATGCTGAATGTTACCTTCATGTTATCACTGGGCCCGCATATATAGCAGGGTTAATTAGTTTTCGCCATATTCCTATTAAAGAACCTGCTGTAGCTTTGAACCGCATCCATTTTCTTCCTCAGAGAACATAGCTAGCCCACATACGATATCTCGAACCAGTCGGGTGCCCCGTCGTTGTCGAAATCTGATTTAGTAGGGTCCGTGTAATTTTATAATTATTCCCCCGCCCTTTCTCCAAAATCATATGCATATGCTACGCGTCCATCCGCCATTACCATTACTTTGTACCTCTGTTCGATCACATCCCCCTTAAAAAGAAAAACATCTCCCTTGGAAACTGCGTAGTCATTGTCTGTATCATAAAAAGTGATGTTGGAACTCCCATTATTTAAGAGGGTGGTAAGTTTTTGCTGAGAAACAAAATATCCTTCCGTATCAAGCACTACAACGTCCACGTGTTTCAAACCAAAATCATAATCTGTGATATTTGTAACTGTAAGAGTATATGTTCCATCTGAATTTTCTTTTAGATCTCCCCATATAAGAGGCGAAGGAGGGCATGGTTTTGGAATTGGAGATAATAATGTGTAAATGAGAAGGCCGAGTATTGAGAATATAAACAGTGTTGCCAGAATCAGGCCGAAACCGTTCATTTCCAGAATCCTCTTCAATTTATCACCATTTTCTTTGTTTATCTCCATAATTTCACCCGGTAGTCTTCTCCCTCCGGAGCGTATTTTTGTCATTTTTCATGAACTCACCGAGAGCATAGGAAAATCGGTACTTAAAAATTCCTCTTTCCATATCTCGCATACAAAACTCCGAAAGAGAATCTGGCATCCTCACCCTTAAATACCTTTAAGAAATCCCTTTTCCGTGAAGCTCTCCGACTTCGATTATCCACTTCCCAAGGAACTTATAGCGCAGGAACCTGCGGAGCCAAGGGACTCCTCGAGGCTGCTGGTGCTCCGGGATGGAATAGAGCACAGAAGATTCAAGGATATCCTGGAATATCTGGAATCCGGGGATGTGATGGTCATAAACGATACGAAGGTCCTCAAGGCGAGGATATCCGGAAAAAAGAGCACCGGAGGAAGGGTCGAAGCGCTCATCCTCAGAAAAGTGGATGGCAACCTCTGGGAAGCGCTCCTCAAAGGCAAGACGAAGCCGGGGATGGTTCTGGATTTCTCGGGCCACAGGGCAAAGGTCATCGAAAAGGACGGGGGAAAGGCTCTGATGGAGTTTTCGGAGGACCCGAGCCTGATAATGGAGGAACAGGGAATATACCCTCTCCCGCCGTACATAAAGGAATACCACGGGGACATGGAGCGCTATCAGACCGTATTTGCTGAGAAAAAGGGCGCAGTTGCCGCACCCACAGCAGGCCTGCATTTCACATCCAAACTAATGGATTCTATACGGAAGAAGGGGGTTGGCATCGTTCACATAACCCTGCATGTCGGCTGGGGAACGTTCAAACCCGTAAAGGTCGAGAACATAGAGGAGCATAAAATGGAAACCGAGTGGTATGAGATATCACAGGAGGCTGCGGAGCACATAAACTCCAGAGAAGGCAGGCTTTTTGCCGTGGGAACCACCACTGTGAGGGCTCTGGAATCCTCATCCATGAACGGAGCGATAATCCCGGGAGCGGGGGAAACGGACCTCTTCATATATCCGGGATACGAGTTCAAAAGCGGGATGGATGCCCTGATAACCAACTTTCATCTGCCGAAGTCCACCCTTGTGATGCTGGTGAGCGCCTTTGCAGGCCATGAGAGAATAATGAACGCCTATAAGATCGCCGTTGAGGAGCGCTACCGGTTCTTCAGCTTCGGCGATGCGATGCTGATATTCAGGTGACTTCAGATTTTATATATACATACTGTTCCTACTTCCCCCTCCTTTCGAGTCCAATTCTAAGAAAATATCCTTCTTTGTCTTTTTTATCGCTTCAAGTATCTCGTATGTTCCTATTTTTTTCCCTCTTTTTTTGAACATAATTCTCGGAAGTTTTTTCATTATGGCCGTTCTTATGTCCGCTCCTGTCATCCCATCCGTTTCTTTTGTAAGAACTTCAAAATCTATTTCTTCCATATTTAGAGAATATTCCGTTTCCACGTCTTTGAACTCTTCTATCTTCTTTATAAGAATAGATTTTCTTTCTTCTCTTCCCGGTGGTAGTATGAGTATTTTATTATCAAAACGTCCCGAGCGCATTAGTGCTGGATCTATCATATGTATATTGTTCGTTGCACCTATAAGAACTACTGGTATTTTTAAGTTCAGTATCTCATCTATCTGCTCCATAACTTCGTTCTGCATTGTGAATTCCCATGGATGCTCTGAATTAGATCGGTTATATGTATAGGTTTCCATTTCATCTAAGAATATCACTACACTCCCATTCTTTGCTCTTTCAAAAATGCTTCGTATATTTTTTTCAGATTCGCCAATATATTTGTTTAGAATATCGCTGGGTTTGATTCTCAAAAATTCAAATGAAATCTCATTAGCTATTGCTTCAGCAAGCATTGTCTTTCCACACCCTGGAGGACCGTAGAATATTAGAGATTCTGGTTTTCCTTTTCTTTTTATATCCCAAATTATACCCTCGATTTCCTCTCTCAGTTCCTCGTTTAAAACGACATCTTCAAGTAAAATTTTCTTTTCTTTTTTTATTTCTTCCTTTTCTTCATCAATTTGAGAATAATTATTTAAAAGCCACTTTCCAAATATTTTATAAGAAAAAGAATATAAATCTTCATCAACGATGGCCACTTCTTTTAGTTTTTCGACTATAAAATATAGTTCTTTGAACTGTTCTAATTCTGCATACAGATTTATCAACTCAGTTAAACAGCTTTTTTCAATATTATCTAATTTTCTTTTTCTACGCTCAGGTTTAATTTCTTTTAATATTTCTTTCCATCTCCAAAATCTTGGAATGGGTTCATCGGTTTCTTCCTCGTCATCGAAATCTATCCAAAATTCGTCTGGCGCGATTATTACATCTAGTACTTTTTTGAACTGCTTAATAGCACATTCTTTATCATGTTCTTTGCAGGTATGTCCTAGCAGATAATACATTTCTTTACTTCCGCATTTTTTAATTCCTTTTTTGAGATCACGTTCTATAACACCTATATCTATATTCTTATATCGCTGAGATAATAAAAGCTGTTGAACTTTATAATTTGTTAAATAGATACTGCAATCACTAATATCTAGAGATATTAGTTGCTGTAAATAATCATATAATTCTACTAAATTTTCATTCTTTATGTTTCCTTCATTATCTGAATATAAACCAAAGAAAGATAATATGAGAAAATAAAGGTATATTTCCTCTGAATCCACATCCGTGCTTTTTTCCAATCCTAATTTGGCTGTTTCATGTAATTCTAAATAATTTTGCATATTAAAAAAATATAAACAAATTACTCTTTCAGGGGCTTCTGAAATATCTCTATATTCTTTTTTTAGTCTATCAAGTAACTCAAAAAATTCTTCACACGTATATAGCTTAAGGACATCCCCTAAATAATAATATCCTCCCCAGTCCCAAAAGTCAGTAATGCCTAGTTTTTTTCTTATTCCTATGTCGAACAAGAACTTTTCAAATAAGATTTTTCCTTTTTCTTCCCCTCTTCTAGAGTAATACTTTATTGTTTCTATTCCTAAATCATAGTCTTCGGGATGGATATCGTACATTTCAGGAATTGCATCCTCAATAAAGTATATTCCATATTCCATTGCTTTATGTATACTGTCCTTAATAATTTTATATTTTATTTCATTATCTTTTATGTCTTTAAACACGCGCTCTACTTTCTCCAATGTATCGTCCTCATAATAATCTATATATTCAAAATAATATTCAAATATATCCTCTAAGATGTTGTGATTTCCATAATCTCTAAACTGTGGATATGTATTATATAAACGAAGTAGTTCGTTAAGAGTGTTTCTGGCGTCTTTATATGTCAACGCCATCCCATATTCGCATTCCCACTTTAAATGCAGGTCTGCAATGTTGTCGTGTATTTCTAAAAGGCGATTATGAATAGATTTATAGTCTTTTTTTCGGATTTCATTGTAAGACACTGATGGGTTTTTAGGTAAGGATTTGGAAATCTCTTTTAGAATTTCTTCATGGTCCCATGGTTCCGCATTTAGGCCTTTTATAATTCTATGTATTTCTTCTATTGTGAGTTTTCGTGATCCAGAACTATAATTTTTTACTTCTTTGCATATCTCATTCAAAGTTATGACTCCAAACCACTTTATTACTTTGTAGTCCATCTCTCTGATGTCTATCGCGGATCCTCTATGTACACATCTAAGTTGGCGAGTCTGAAAATACATCCACTTTTCAGAATATGTTCCTTCTCTTTTAGTGATCCTGTCTATCGCTTTTCCTGCTGTTTTCCTCTGAATTTTTGCCTGTTCAAACCAGTTTTTTTCATTAATAGTTTTTCCATCTATTTCTACTTTATTTTCAGTTATAATGATATTTCCTTTATAGTTCTTAAAATCTATACAGAGAATGCCATCTCTTTTAATAATCATAAGATCAATCTGGGTGTTCGACAATTCTACGTTTGCAATGGTCCATATTTCTATGTCTGAGGTACATCTAGAGAGCTCTTCTATTATTTCTTTGTAGAATTCTTCTTCTGCCGAATCCCCTATTTTTCCATTACATACATATTGATGAATTTTCATGGCATCCGCTGTTGGAGTATTGTTCGATATATTAAAATCTTTCTATTGCATAAGCAATTCATAGTAATTATGAGTGAAAACTGTTTTATCCCTTATTGATTGAGGGTTGAGAACGATGGAATTCGAACTCATCGCCAAGGATGGAAACGCCAGAGCAGGCATACTGAAAACTCCTCATGGTGAGGTCAAAACCCCGCTGTTTATGGGCGTCGCAACTAAGGGAGCAGTAAAGACATTGACGCCCGAGGAGATAAGGGCTACTGGAACGGAGGCACTGATATCCAATGCCTTCCACCTCTATCTCAGACCTGGACTTGAGGTAATAAAAAAGCACGGCGGACTGCATAGATTCATGGACTGGAACGGCGTGCTATTTACAGACAGCGGTGGTTTTCAGGTGATAAGGCAGGGATTTTTCATAAAGGTCACGGACGAGGGGATGAAGTACCATGCCGAGGATGGCGAGATTAAGGTTTACACGCCTGAGGAGAGCGCCATGACCCAGATGAGGCTTGGCTCAGATATCGCCATGGTACTGGACGAATGTCCTCCGCACGATGCTTCCGTCAAAATGGTGAGGAAGGCGGTGGACAGAACGATAAGATGGGCAGGAGAGTTCAGAGATGCCCATGACAGAAAGGAGCAAGGCATCTTCGCCATAGTTCAGGGCACGAGGTATGACGAACTGAGGGGAAAATGTGCGAGTGAGCTTGTTAAAATCGGCTTCGATGGATATGGCATAGGCGGCTTGTCGATAGGTGAGAGCAGGGATGAGATGCTGAAAGCGATAGAGAAGACCCCACCGCTTCTGCCTGAAAATAAGCCGAGATACTTCATGGGTCTCGGGAGTGCTCCAGACCTTATAGAATCCATAGCGAGAGGAATAGATATCTTTGATAGTGCCCTTCCCACAAGGAATGCAAGGCATAAGATGGTCCTGACA
>JAJRTH010000034.1 GCA_024278375.1 archaeon
CAGATACCGAAAACCTCCATTGGCCCCTTTAACTTGAGTACAAGTGAAAAGTAGCACAAATTAGCATCAAGCACCTACCACATAAGCCCATAACCACATACCGATAAACTAACCCATAGCCCAAAAAAGAACCAGGAGCATGCCCTATTTCGGGCATGCGACCCCAACCGCTTTTACACTTTCACCGACCTCCCACCCTTACCCTTAAAACTGCTTCGTGGGTATATCTATCATGAACCCGATAAGTCTAACCGACCTCCTAGATTACCTTATAACCGAGGTCCAGGAAAGAGCCGAAACAAAGGAGGAAGCCCTTGAGATTCTGTATAGATTCCGTGAGCTCGTCCGTGAGCACGCCTATGACCGTCTGAGGTCTGAGTTCGGGATTGTCTAAAATATCCTTCCGTTCTGATATCTTACCGGTGCGTATCTGATTTCGTAGGGCTTTAGTTTGGATGGATAGAGTCCTGTGTACTGGATGTTGTCCAGCGGTGCAATGTATACATTATCAGGATCATCAGGCCATCCTCCGAAGCCTATGGCTATGAAGACTTTTTCAGGTCTTATCTGTTCCTGGAATTTTTTGTATCTTCGAAACTGTGAATATGAGCTTGCCCATTCTATTTTTTCATTTATCAGTTGGCTTCTGAATTTTGCCTCTACCCAAAATTTATGACTGGAATTTCTGTGCTGGAAATGAAAATCCGGCTGTTCTCTGCTTTCTACGTATCTTCCGTTTAAGTCTGTTTTGATTGTTTTGTGTATCAGTTTATAATCTTCATCTGGGAAAAGTACTTCTTCAACGAATTTCTCGAATTTGTCTCCTTTTCTTACTCCTTCATCTTTCAATAGCTCTTTTCCTGCTGCTTTAAAAGCGTCTAGGAGTCTTCCCATTTTATTCCTCCATTATCTTTTCTATCTCCATCAGTTTTTCGGCTATCTTCTTTCCTTTCTCGGTCAGGGACAGTATTCTTGATCTTGGAAAACCGTTTTTTATTTCATCATTTATTAGTCCTGTTGCTGCTAGTTCTACTGCTATGTTGTTTATTGTCGATAATGATCCTTTTGTGCTGTCCCTTAACTTTCCGAATGATGTCGGTCCGTTTGTTCTGAGATGTCTTAGGATGAGTATGGCCCTTGGATTTCCGATTGTGTGATACCATTCCTTCATTGTTACTGTATGTGTATAAATGTTTAAGTAATTTTTCTATTATCTTACTGACTGCGTAAGATTTATAAAGTATTGTTTCTATTGGCTTACTGTCTCCGTAAGAATGGAGATAGGAGCGTGAAAAAAATGCCAGAAAATGGAGAAAAGAAGGCCCAAAACGGGCAGAACGAAAAAGCCCCGACTGTGCTGGAGAGATGGCAGTATAGGACCGTAAAGGTCGACGTACTGAAGTTCCCTGAAGGGAGACCTTTTATACAGATAGAAAAGGGTACTCAGGACAGGGAAACCGGTGAGTGGAAGAACGACAGGATAAGGATAAGGAACCCGGAGCAGGCCATACAGCTTTCTGATTTCCTTGAAGCTGCGGCCGTAAGACTTGATGCTGAGCTCCCCGGAGCTATACCCAAGCATGAGGTCTATGTTCCGGTGAAGCAGGAGGCTGAAGGCCATGCCTGAAACCCTTTCCTATTCTTTTGTTTCTGGGGGGATGTTCTGATGCCTCTCTATAAATGTCCTCTCTGCTGTCATTCGCTCGAGGATGATATTACGGTGAAATACTGCCCCCGCTGCGGTCGTGTCTATCCCAAGCATGTTTCTTCTATTTCCGGATATCCTGAACATGAGGGGGTGATTGTGTAACTTATGATGTGTCTTCTGTCCTGCCCGTGGGAGGTTCTGTTAATCGTCCCTGCCAGCCTCCCGCTCCTCCCACGGGTTCCGGTCCTGTTTGGCATGTGTGGGATATAAAATCCCTCGCTTTCTGTGAAATCTGCGGTTCTCCTCTTTATGACTATATTACGAGAGAAGGACCCGGTAAAAAATGCCTTGATTCTGAATGCGGGGCTGAGTATGCCCCGTTTCCTTCTTACTCTCAGCTGAGGAAGGGAGCTCTACCTTCTGCACAATTGAGCCGCCCGAGCTCTAGGGCGATACCGATTGAGCAACGAGTATATGGAGGTGATAAAAATGGATAAAAAAACGAAAATTGTAAATCTCTTAGTTGTGGCGGTACTTCTTCTTGCTGTACCGCTGGGAATAGGTGCTGTGGAATGGAGGAATGATGCCGTATCTAATGAATGGATCGCTGAGACTGCTCATGTGTATAGCAATGATACGCGGTTCGTGGATGGGTATCTGTTTGATCTCGCTTATGGTATCGATCGTTCCGGCGGTTTTTTCGTACACTGGAATGCGACGGATGTGCGGGAGAATGTCGGTATTGGCTTTTACAATGCTTCACTGTTTAGCGACGGACTGAATCGCATACTTCTGGATGTCACTGATACGACGGATTCGGCAACGCTTCTTGACCGTGTGGTACTCGGTTTTAATGTCTCTGTCGCTTCTCTTGTCGAGTATTCGGCCACTCGTTTCTGTGTAACTGTTGATGCCGGCGGGAAAAACGTGAGTGTTGTACTGCGGTATCAGTCTAATGCGACCGCTACGGGTGAAACCGTCGTGGATCTCGGTACGTTTAATGCTTCTGTGGTGAATAGGAGCGTAGATATTGACCTTGCTACTCTTATGACTCTCGATAGTTCGCAGCCGAACGGTCATTTCTATCTTCTTATACTGAGCACTTCCGAGACGGAGGAGCTTGCCGCTGGCGATACTGTGCTTGTTTCGATGGAATTTCAGCATAAGAGAGGTTCGGAAGGACTCTGGCCTATGGATGTTGTTGCTGCCGTGATAGGCGTCGGTCTCTTTCTCGGTGCTCTTGTGATAACTCCGTTTGTGAATCCTCTCGATAGAAGGGGTGATGTGCTGTATATCCCGTATTCTGTCAGAAAAAAGCGGCGCGTGAAAGGACATGCGAGATATCATAAAGGCCGGTATGGCCCCGGAAGGAGGTGGTAATGTGTGGGAATTTCTGCTTGGATCTGGTCTTTTCGCCCTGTTTGGTTTTATTTTCGCTGCTGATTTCTTTAGTATCGATGTGAAAGAAAGCTCGCTTCTGCAGAAGTTTGGACTCGGTGCGATCGGTGGTTCTTTCGGTCTGGCGGCTGCCGGTTTCAGTAAAATCTCGCTGTGGTTCGGTGAACTGATGAATGGTACTGCGACCTGGGGCATCTGGATATTCTTCTTTGGTCTTGTCAGCTATCTTCTGGCTATGTTCTATGTCTTCAGCCTGACGAAAGGGTATAAGCTTGCTGCGGACTCTGTGGACTACATCAGGATGCGGAGGAGAGAATATCGAAAGGAATATAGAAACCGCTACCAAAGGAGGAGGTAATCCCTTCTCTCTTTTTCTGAGGTGTTTGTATGAGACGCGGAAATAACTGTGCTGGGAAAAAAACGGGTTGTAGAGGTAGGAGGTGATTGGGTGGTTGTCAAGAAACCTCCTGTCAGGCGCGTAAGAACCTATCTCGGTAGTTTCGGGAAAGGTTTTTCCCCTCCTGCCGGTACTGCTGTTGCTCGTAAACTCGGAGGTTATACTAGGCGTGGCTTTCAGAAAACTGCTGGGTTTACTAAGCGTCTTTTCAGAGAGTCAAAAGGCGGTATTGTCTCTTTCTTTACCGATCCGCACGGGTACGCCAACCGTATTCTCATTGTCTTTCTGTCACTCTTTGTAATTGCTTTCTTCGGTCCTGCTATCTATGACTTCTCTATCATTGCTGTCATGGGATTTCTTGGAGTTTTAAAAATGCTGCTTCAGTTTTTCCTCATACTCTTTGAATTTCCTATCAACACCGCTCTCGAAATGCTCAGCGGTATGCTTAATGCTCTTGCCGGTGTAATCGGTTCCAGCGTTGGAGCGTGGCATTTTGACATAAATGGCGATGGTGTCTTTACCAGTCTGTATCATCTTTCGCATAATGTGATACTTGAGATTCCTAATGTCTATCTGAGTACTAACTTCTGGGATTATACCATAGTGTCCTATCTGACTAACTGGGGTTCTGCGTCTCTTCCGGGCGTTACTAGTACCACCACGACCACGAGCGTAAGCAGTTTCTCCGGTCATGCTGCGGCTGTCTCCCGTGATGTACATATTTTCATCGGTAAAGACCCTAGCGCCGGCTGGCTGAATCAGCTCGTCTCTGTTAGATCTCTTCAGAAGATGATACCGTTTGCGTGAGGTGGTGCGGTGTTTCTGTATCTGGTAGGGATAGGTCTTCTACTGCTCTCGACCGTGGGGAACGGTCTGCTTGCTGTCTATCCTTACCAGATTTTCGGTGTGAATCTCTCCGCTGCTGTCCTGGGGACCCTGCTCGGTGCTTTCGGTACTCAGATTATCAGGATGGAGCGAAAGCGACGGAAAAAAATGAAAAAACTGAGGAAAAGGAGGTATGGACATTATAAGCCTCGTTATCATGGCCTTCGTTAAAATCCTTTACTATCTTATTCTCTATCCTCTAAAGGTCCTTTACCGTGCCCTCAGAGGCAGGTATTACTATCTTGTGGCTCACCCTCTCGCCCTGTATTCCCTGCTTTTCATAATCGCTTTTTTTGGTCCGTCTATTTATGATGTAATGGTGATTCTTGTCGCTTATTGGCTTATTACTGTACAATATATCCTTCAGCTTCTTCTTCTTATTCCGGAATTGCTCTGGAATTCTTTGCTTGCTGTTATATCTTGGATTGCCCACTTGGCCGACCTCGCCCTTAATCTGTTTGGTGGTGATATCAGTCTGCCGGTTGCTTTTGATTTGAATGGATCTGGACATGTGGATACTCTCTTGCCTTTTGCTCCTGAGATAGATTGGGGTCAGTATGTGTGTATTATCGGTGATCCTGATTTCTGGCCTATGTTTCAGATAGGGCATGGTATTCAATTTTCCTCGAATCCCTATGATTGGACTATTGTTGGCGGCTTTCTTCAGAGTACTGGCGGACATAGTGTTATTCTTCCTATCGGTGGTGGCGGTCCCTGGGACCAGCCTGTACCTATGGGGCATGCTGCCATCCGTGTTGTGAACGGTCAGCATCCTATCTGGAGGTGGTTGCCTGCTCTCTAAATCCTTTGTTGTTCTACTTATGATGAGCCTTTTCCTCCCCTCTTTTTTTGCTTGTCAGGATGTCGTGGCCTCGTCTGGGAGTGGTTGGGGAGTGTATGGATGGAGTGAGAAGGGAGAGCAGAACCGTGTCTTTCTTGCTCTTCGGAACGGTTCTGTTGTTTACCCTTCCCTCCATCTGTATATCTATACCGATGCTCCCCGGAATTTTACGATTGTGGTTAATGATGATGTTACTCGTACCCGTGTTAATTTTTCTTCTGAGTATGTCTTTAAGCTCCGTGCTGGCCGTAATACCGTTATTGTCCGTACTGACAATGAGAGCGTGTACTACTCTGTTATCTCCAGCTCTGACGTTGGAAAATATCTTGGTCCGCCGAGTCGGGAAGAGCAGGAACTTATAGCCAAGTCTTTCCTGTATTCTGAGATTAATGCGCAGGGTTTCTTTATAATTCTCGCCGCCTGTGTTGGTGTTGTTCTTGGCTATTGGAGGTCTTACATAAAAAAGATGGAAGATATGGAGGCGATAGCGTGATTGAGTTAATACTGTTCCTTGCCCTTGCTGCTTACTACGGTGTTGGGTATTGGTACTTTATGGATAGAATGAAAGAGGAGGCTGAACGTGGAGGAGAGAGTGGACAGGTCTGAGCGAACTATCGAGCTTGCGGATAATACTCGAGGTTCTACCTTCTGGGATTTTACCGCCAGGATGTCGGAGAGCCGTAAGGTCCGGTATGCTCTCTATTTTATCCTTTTTATTGTTGAAGAGTCTGTTCTCGGTTTTTTCAATCATGCCATATTCTTTGACCATATCCTTCCTTTTATTGCTCATTATTATCTTATGATTCCTGCGTTTGTCCTTCTCTATTTTGTCGGTACTCGTATTTTTGCTCGCTGGGGCCGTTCTAAGGGTGTTATAGTTGATGATATCCGCTCCGACCTTTCCCATACTACCTGGTGGATAGGTGAGAAAAAATTCCGTGAGCTCCGGAGATCCGGTGCTCTCGTCCCCCTCAGTTCTGGGATAGGTGTCAACCGGTATTGGGCTTATGATTGTGAACTCGACCCGTCGGGCTATCCTCGAAAACTCCGCTTCGCGTTGTTCCATCACCTGAGCCCTGCGAATGTTCATTATAGCCATGAGCGTTACAATAAGTCTCTGCAGTTCATAGATAAGCTTTATGATGCTGTCTCCCTTTCTGCTCTCAATTCCAGCCTTGCCGGTCGCATTCATGCTAACGAGGCCTTTAAGCAGTATGATGCTGCCCTTCGTGATGCTTCTAAGATTTCGGAACTTCCGTTTAAGTCTGTTGAGGCTGTTGTCAGGTTGATGGATGAGGAGCTTGACCTTGAAGTCCATAAGGTGAAAAAGGATGATGAGGAGGTGGAAGAGTGAGAAAAAGATGCTCTATATGTAAATTTTACAAATGGGAATATGATTGGCGTTATGAATGGTCTGAACGAAGATGTAAACACCCGAAACGGAGAGAAATAGAATGGGATGCTGGTTGGGGCTTTATCGAAGACTGCCCCTTCTGGGAGCCGAATGTAGAGGTGGAAGAGGAATGATACAGATTCCGATATGGTTGATGGTCGCTGTATCTTTGGTTTATGGGTTGTGTGCCATCGGTTTTTACTATAGAGGGAGTGTTATGATGTCCTTCTTATCGCTTGATATTCTCTTGCTTCTGGGAACTCGCTGTCTCGTCCTTTCCTCAGATAAAAATAGTGTGTTGGGTATTTTTTCTTTTATCGGTTTTGAGATAAGTTTTCTTCTTGTTGCTGTAATTCCTGTATATATGGAGGTGAAAAAGGATGCTTGAGCGTCTTCTTAATGAGCAGTCATGGCTTTCTGAGAGAATGAGTTTCTTTCAGAACTGGTATAATGCTCCTCTTGGTCCTCTTGTTAATCTGCATAGAGGTATAGGCCTCAGTAATGCAGTCTCTAAGATGCCCCCTGAAGACCGTATAAGTCTGTTCCCTCTTCTTGAGTTCGATTCATCCGTCCTTAGTGGTAAGATTCCTTTTCATGTCTTTAATATCGATGATTATGCTACTGGGATTTTCCTTATACTTGGGACCGGCAGGAGCGGAAAAACTGCGACTGCTTATGACCTTATAAGACGCTCTCGAAGTAAAAACTATCTGTTCAATGTTGATATTGGAGTCCTGGAGTTTCTTAATCGGAATGGTGAAGGGTTTTATCTTAGGGCTACTGAGGAGAACCTCTTTAAGCTTAAAGACTGCAATCTTGTTCTGGATGATGCTGCTCTCTGGGCTTTGTCCCGTAATTCCTCCGATTCTTTCAATAAAGCCCTCTCGAAGTGGTATACTATAATTTCTCATAAGGATATAAGGCTCTTTGTTCTTATTCAGAATGCTGCCCTTCTGGACCTTAATACCTTTCGTTCGCAAAATATTTTTATTCTGCAGAAACGCTCCAATGCTCTGAATCTTGAATTTGAGAGGTCTGAACTACAGAATGCGGTTAGAGCTGCAAATCTGGTTTTAAAGCTCTATGCCGAGGCCCTCGATGTTGATGTCCGGAATCTCTTTTATGAGCATACTGCGAAGCGTGTTTATCTAACTGAGCTCCCGGAATGGTATAATGACCGTCTGAGTAAGCCTTACCGTGATTATGTCGTGGAGGTGAAAAAATAGACCTTGAAAACTATTATCTCTGGGGAATCGCTCAGGGATTGGCTCCTTCTACTATGCATAAGCGGGTTAATTTGCTTTCTAAACTTGGGATAGACCTTGATGAGAAAACCCCTTATGAGGTTACTAAGTTCGTTTTGGATCTGGATAGAAGTAGATGGGCTAAGAAAAACCTTGCTACTGCGATAAATCACTACTGGAAGTTTACGGGTGTGGATTTCTCCCTTAAAGTCCCTCGATTGAAGGGAGACAGGGATCTATGGATTCCGTCTCCTGAAGAAAAGGAGAGACTTTGTAATGTTACTTTGAAAACCCGTAATGCTACGAGAAGGGCAAGGATGATTATGAGGGTGCTCTTTGAAGCTGGGTTAAGGGCTTCTGAGCTCTGTAATTTGAAAATAGATGATGTTCGTAAAAAGAAAAAGTCCGGAATGGTGATTTATTACCTTAGGGTTGTTGGCAAAGGGAATAGAGAGCGTTCGGTCCCTATCTCTAAGTCTCTTTATCATGACCTTAGAGGGTATTTTTTATGGTATGGTGGAGAGCTGTATATTTTCGATTTCAGTCCTGCGTATCTCAGGAAAATAATCTCTGATGTTAAGGCTGCTGCTGGGATTCCTCAGTTTCATGCCCATGCTGCCCGGCATTACCGGGCTGTGGAACTCTTGAAAGAGGGCGTTTCCTTAGAAGCTCTCAGGCGGTTCCTTGGTCATTCTCGCCTTGATACTACTCAAATATATCTCCGAGGTAGTGATGACGTCCTGGAATCTGAGCTTATGAAAAAAGACCGATATTTTCGTGAGAAAGAGGTGGTTGAAAATGCGGAATGAGAAAAAGATGGTGCGGAAACGAGCGGACGGTGAAAATGTGAAAACGGACGCGCGGGGATTCGAACCCCGGACATCCAGCTTAGAAGGCTGGCGCCCTATCCAGGCTAGGCCACGCGCCCACAGGATTGCGAATTTTCCATCGTTTTTAAAGGTTTTGAGTTAGAAGGCTGGCGCCACGAGGAAAATGCGTAGCTTTTTCCGAGCAGGACTTCTGAGGATAGAAGTCCGTGTATCCAGGCTAGGCCACGCGCCCACATTGCTGTGGCAGGTGTATGAGAATTTAAGTTTTGCGAGCGAGCAGGCGTATGTAAGTGGGGCGAAATGCCCGCTGTTCATTTCCCCGAGTTTTCCGCTGGGGAAAAGCCGCTTTGGAGGGTGAGCCGACGCAACGAGCTTAAAGAAAGAGCCCGGGTCACACGCCCATTTATCCCGTGAAAGGATTTTGGTAGGGTTCCTAAATTCAAGGGATATTTAAGATTGGCGCTCTTAATACGAGAAATGACAGAAATCACCATCAGATTTTCAAAAACATTAAATACCACAGTGAATTAGAGAGGGCTAATTTAATAAGAGATGGCGAACATGTCCAGAATGCCCCTTTCCATGGTACCGGAAGGCTCCGAGGTCGTAATTGTAGGATTCAAAGGAGGAGCCAGATTTGTCCAGAAGCTTGCCGATATGGGATTTGTTCCCGGCACACGAGTAAAGGTCATAAGAAATCAGAGAGGGGGGCCCATGATAGTGCTTTTGAGGGAAGGACGCCTTGCCATAGGGAGAGGCGTTGCCATGAAGGTGGAGGTCGAAGGTCTCTGAAAGGCTCGTAACTATAATATCCCCATTCGATTTACGCCCCGTGAAGCGGAAATTATCTCCATCCATACTTTCGGCGGATTTCGCAAGACTTTCGGAAGAGGTCGCAAAACTCGAGCCACTTGGAATCGACGAGATACACATAGATGTCATGGACGGTCATTTCGTACCGAACATCACCATCGGCCCTCTGGTAATTGCCTCGTTGAGAAAAGAAACGGATATGTTCTTCGATACCCACCTGATGATAGCGAACCCCGCAAAATATTTCGATGCATTTCTCAAAGCAGGTGCGAATGGAATCACATGCCATGCCGAGGTCGGAGAGGCCATGGAATGCGTGAAAATGGCAAAAAGAGAGGGAATAAGGGCTGGAATATCGATAAACCCGGAAACGGAGTTCGAGGTTTTGATACCGTATCTGGACATGGTGGACATGGTGCTTTTAATGACCGTACATCCGGGTTTCGGCGGACAGAAGTTTATAATGGATGTCGTGCCGAAGATCGAAAGGCTCAGAGAATGGATTGGCAGAGAGGGACGGGAAATCATTGTTCAGGTCGACGGCGGGATAAATACTGAGACGGCGAAAATCGCTCTGGACGCCGGAGCGGACATACTTGTGGCGGGTTCGGCCGTATTCAACGGAAATATCGCCGAAAATGTCGGGAAATTGATGGCGATCATAGAAAAACACGAAGGCAAAGGTTAAATATCGGTATTTCGTATCTCCATATATCTCCTCTGGAGGCTATCGATGGAAGAAATAACGAAAGAAGAACTGGAAAGGATGATAGCCAGACTCGAAAACGAGAAGGCGGAACTGATAGAGCAATCCATAAGAATGGAAAACAAGAACCGCTATCTGGAAAGCGAACTCATGAGGCTTCAGAAGGAGATAAAGAGGCTCAAAAGGGAGCTCGAAAGGCTTAAGGAGCCGCCTCTTATAATAGGCACGATAAGAGAGAAACTGCCCGATGGAAGGGTACTCATAAAAAGCAGTACCGGGCCGGATTTCATCGTTGAAGTGGCGGAATACATAGATCCTGACAGCCTTAAGATCGATGCCAGGGCCGCCCTTAACAAACAGAGCCTCGCTGTAATGAGCATACTTCCTCCGCCGCTTGATCCGATAGTCATTGGTGCGGAGATAATCGAAAAACCGAATATCACATACGATGATATCGGCGGACTGAAGGACCAGATACGGGAGATGAAAGAGGCCGTGGAATATCCCCTTCTTAATCCAGAACTTTACAAAAAGGTCGGTATAGATCCTCCGAAAGGTGTTCTCCTGGTAGGTCCGCCGGGAACTGGAAAGACCCTCATGGCGAAGGCTGTTGCACATCAAACGAAGGCCACCTTCATCAGATTTGTCGGCTCCGAACTTGTCCAGAAGTACATAGGAGAGGGAGCCAGACTTGTGAGGGAATTGTTTGCCCTGGCGAGAGAAAAATCACCGAGCATAGTGTTCATAGACGAGCTCGATTCCATAGGTGCAAGAAGAATGGACGTGGCCACCTCCGGTGACAGAGAGGTCCAGAGGACCCTTATGCAACTGCTGGCCGAACTAGACGGCTTCGACCCCATAGGGGATGTGAAGATAGTCGGGGCAACAAACAGGCCGGACATCCTGGATGAGGCTCTGCTTAGGCCGGGGCGGTTCGACAGGATAATCGAAATACCGCTGCCGGACTACGATGCCAGAGTGGAGATATTCAGGATACACACCAAGAATATGAGCATATCCGAGGATGTTACTCTGGACGAGCTGGCCAGAAGCTGCGACGGTGCCAGTGGTGCGGAGATAAAGGCGATATGTACGGAGGCCGGTATGTTTGCCATAAGGGATGGCAGAGATTTCGTCATAATGGGAGACTTCGAAAGAGCCATAGAAAAGGTCATGGGCGCGCATCAGCCCATGAAAGACGAACATCTGGGTGTTATGTTCGCCTGAAACCTCCGATAATCTGTGTCAAAGAGTATAAATAAGAGCTTTCCTATGTTTGAAGTGAGCGCATGGCGGATAAGGAAGTCGTGAAACTGCTTGATTCCATTGCGAGAAGAAGGGGGAAACGTGTTGTTACGGGAAAGGTAAGAGGTGGAAAGAGGAGCGAGATAATAACCGTGGGAAAACAGGGAAAATATCTTAAATACAGGGTACCGCCGGATCCCGATAAGGTGGAAGACATAGCTCTCCTGCCCACGATAAGGGCCGCCATTTTACACGCCAAGAACGGAAAGGTCGAGGTCAGGAAGAGAGATTTCAGAGAGAAGGTGAGGCGGCGGAAGATATCTACGCTTGTCTGTTTCGTCCTGGATTCCAGCAGTTCCATGGCAGAGAGCGAGAAGATAGCCGCACTCCGCTCTGTACTGGATTCTCTGTTTCTGGATGCATATCAGAAAAGAGATAGGGTTGCGCTCATAACGACACACGGCCACCGGGCCGAGGTGCTTTCTAAATTCACCTCAGGCGTCGACATAGTGAAAAAGATGGCCGACAGGGTAAAATTCGGCGGAACGACACCTCTGGCTCTCGGCATATCCGAAGCTCTGGCCCTGATAAAATCCAAACTCTCCACCGAGCCAAATACGGTGCCCATAATGATCGTTCTAACCGACGGCATGGCAAATACGCCCTCGGTGCAGGGAGGTGATGTCAACGAGGAGCTTCAGGCTCTGGCCGTTAAAGCAAAAGAGCTTGGTGTGAGAACACTGATCGTGGATGTTGACAAGGATATGGGAGCACAATCTCTGGCGGAACTCTTCGGAGGCGGCTATTATCCCGCCACCGGAAAGGTGGAGGAGCTGGAATTCGTGAATCCGGCCTATGTGGAAGAGGTTGAGAAAGCCGTCTATCTTTCGATGATAACTCCAGGGGCAGGAGGATTCATTATAAGCGGGTTCCCAGAAAAATCCGTTGACGAAGCCATAGAGAGGATAAGGAGCGCAGGCATAGAGATAGAGAGCACCGGCTGTCTTTACCACTGCGATCCCAACGAACCTGAGAACATGTGCAGGGAATGCGCCCTCAGATACGAGCTC
>JAJRTH010000035.1 GCA_024278375.1 archaeon
CCCAACCGCAGCAAGCTGCGGGATATAATAATTAAATAAAGCGTTTTGTTTTAAAATCTACCGTGTTCAACAAAAATTCCACAAACTCTCCTTGAATTCCTCCTTATTGTCTGGGAAGCATAAGCTCATGCCTTTTAAGGTGTATTAAAGAGTTCCTTTTTGAGGTTGCAAGGATCTTTCTGCATGGCTGAAAAAAGGCATTCCTTCGCTTTCTCCCGTTTTCCTTTGAATAATGCAGTTAGGTTTCTTATGTTGGATTCATATAGTGTATTCACCTATGGCCAATATCTCGTACCTATGTCAAATCCAGCATATGCTTTTTTCCTTTTTATGTTTTTCCTCCAACTAGATATCACGTCCTTCATTAGAATGCTGCATTTATGAGTGTGCAGTTAACTTTATTATCTTCGCACATATCCTCAATCATGGACGGCAGAGAGAGACTCAAAAGGATGTTCTCCCCCAGAAGCATAGCAGTCATAGGTGCTTCGAGGGAGCCGGTTAAGATAGGACATGCCACGCTTCTCAATGTTCTTGTAAGCGGTTATCCGGGAAAGGTTTATCCCATAAACCCCAAAGCAGATGAAATAATGGGGCTGAAGTGTTATCCGAGCATTCTTGAGATACATGACGAGATTGATCTGGCTGTGATAGCCATACCGGCAAGATTCGTTCCTGATGCCGTGAGGGATTGCGCGAAAAAGGGTGTTGCCGGTGTGATAATAATCTCCGCGGGATTCGGGGAAATAGGCGGAGAAGGAAAGGTGCTTGAGGATGAGCTCAGGGAGATAGTGAAGGAAACGGGAATAAGGATTATCGGGCCGAATACCATGGGCTACAAGAATCCCGTGGATGATCTGGATGCTTCCTTTGTATTCGGGATGCCTGACCCGGGACACATAGCACTCGCGAGTCAGAGCGGAGCTCTCTGCATAGGTATGATCCACCATGCGAACCGCGAGAGAATCGGGCTTTCCAAGGTCATAAGTGTGGGAAACAAGATAGATGTCAGCGATGCCGAGATAATAGAGTATCTGAGCAAGGACCCGCACACAAAGGTCATTGCGATGTACATAGAGGGAATAAAGGATGGAAAAAAGTTCATGGAGGCCGTGAAGAAGTGCGATAAACCCATAGTTGCGATAAAATCCGGTAGAACCAAAGCAGGTGCGGCAGCCGCAGCCACACATACGGGCTCTTTGAGCGGCTCAGACAGGATTTATGAGTCCGTGTTCAGACAGCTGAGAATACACAGGGCTAGAGATACTCCGGAGCTCTTCGACTTCGCAATAGCGCTCTCCAGGCAGCCCCCTCTGAAGGGAAAGAGGATCGGAATAGTCACCAACGGCGGCGGTGCGGGAATACTCCTCTCCGATGCCCTTGAGATGGAAGGTCTGGAAGTTGCGGAGATAACGGAGAAAACAAAGGAAAGATTGAGAGAAGTATTGCCCCCTATAAGCACTCCGAGGAATCCGGTGGACGTGATAGGTGATGCCGGTTTCTACCTCTACGAATCGGCAAGCAGGATACTTCTGGAGGATGACAATGTGGACGGGCTCATAGTCGTCTGTGTCCATGCCGGCTATGCCAGACCTAAGGAGTACGTAGGAGCGCTGAAGAAGCTCGTGAGGGAGCATAAAAACTGTGGAAAACCGATACTCGGGTGCTGGATAGGCGGTGAGGAAATGGAATCCGTCATAATAGACCTTAAAGAAGAGAAGATTCCGATATATCCCTCTACCACCAGGGCCGCGAAGGCCATGGCTGTTCTCAGGAAGGAGTGGGTAAGGGTCTCAGCCTGACACTAGTTCGGTCCCGTACTTCTTTATATCTTTCTGTAGATATACGAACCACCAGGCGTTTGATATGGCAATTACGGAGAGGAAAATAGCAACATAAAGTACGAAATCGTTCGATATCTCTTTGAGGACTCTCACCGAGAAATCTCCGCTGCCGTTTCCCAGAATCACCACGACATATTCATAATATCCTCTGGTCTCCGGAGGATAGAGTATGGTGATGTTGTCTCCGTATGTCTGAGACGAATAGCGTGCGTTAATCGTGTAATTTATCCCCGGATAATAAGCATCCCTATCCAAAAGGAAGACCCGATACTCTCCGGAATAGCCTCTTCCTGAAACTTCGACGCTGTTCCTCATTATGCCGAACCTATCCACGGAGCTGAATTCGAAGGTGGCGGTGGAATTCTTCATCTCTACCGTATGACTCTCGGTGGCTATGTCCTCTATCATCTTCTCGGAGACCGGATTTGCGAATATGACTATGAAAACTATCGCCATGACCATTATTTTCAATGCGTTTTTCGAGGCCTTTTTTGCGGTGAAATATTTTCCGGAGTCCGTTTCCTGGTTCTTCATCTCCAGTGTCGTGAAAAAGAAGGATTCGAATGCCATTGCTATAAGCATTATGAGGGCCACATAGATAAAGAACTCCATGGGAAGATAGAATGGCTTGAATGTAGCGCCCTGGAGAAGGGAAAAGAAGAACCCTATGCCAATCATCGCCGCGATCTGTATCATATACGCCCTTATCTCGAGGGACTTTATTCGATTGAGATAGAAGGTCTTTTCAAGAACCTCATCAGCCCGGCTCATGCACCTGTATCGCTTTTGGGATTAAATACTTATCCGAGGTCTTTCCATGAAAGCACCGGATTTTTCGCTGCCCTGAGATCGTCAACCCTTCTAACGGCCGTGTTCCGCGGAGCGCTCTTCACTGTTTCCGGGTCTTCTTCCAGTATTTTCAAAAATGTCCTGGCAAAGGCATCGAGTTCCTCTTTACTTTCGGTTTCCGTGGGTTCTATCATCATTGCCTCATGAACAAGAAGGGGGAAATATATGGTTGGAGCGTGGAATCCATAATCAAGGAGCCTCTTTGAGATATCCAAGGTTCTCAGCCCTTTTTCTTTCAGTTTCTCTCCGCTAAGCACAAACTCATGCTTTCTGAGCTTTTTATATGGCATGTCCATGTGCTTTTCCAGAATTGCCCTGAGATAATTGGAATTGACCACAGCCCTATCCGAGACCATCTCGAGTCCCTTTCCGCCGAGCCTTCTTATGTAAAGATATGCCTTGAGAAGAACGGAAAAATTTCCGTAATACGCCCTTACCTTTCCTATGCTGTGCGGAATCTCATAATTGAAGAAGTAGCGCTCTCCGTCGTAATCCACAACAGGCACAGGAAGGAAATCCCTGAGGTGGGATTTCACGCCCACAGGCCCAGATCCGGGACCACCTCCACCATGAGGTGTCGAGAATGTCTTGTGAAGGTTGAAGTGCATCACATCGAAGCCCATCTTTCCAGGGCTGGTCTTTCCCATTATGGCATTTAGGTTAGCGCCGTCGTAGTAAAGCAGGGCACCGGCATCATGCACCATTTTCGCTATTTCCAGGACATCCTCTTCGAATATACCCAGAGTGTTGGGGTTCGTTAGCATGAACGCAGCCGTCCTGTCGGAAAGGGCCGCTTCAAGGGCTTCGAGATCAACCATTCCATTCTTTGATTCTATCTCTATGACTTTGAAACCGTTCATCGCCGCGCTCGCCGGGTTGGTTCCATGAGCACTGTCCGGCACTATCACCTCATCCCTCTCCTCTCCGTTGAGTTCGTGATATGCCCGTATTATCTTCAATCCCGTGAATTCCCCGTGAGCGCCGGCAGCAGGCTGGAGTGTGACTGCATCCATGCCACCTATTTCCGCGAGATAATTCTGGAGCTCATACATGATGCGGAGCGCTCCCTGGACGGTTCTCTCGTCCTGGTAGGGGTGTATGTCAGAGGCCTCCGAACATGCGGAGATCTCCTCCGAGTACTTCGGATTATACTTCATGGTGCAGGACCCGAGAGGATAGAATCCGGAATCAACACCATAATTCATCTGAGATAATCTCAAAAAGTGGCGGACCGCTCTGTTCTCGTTTATCTGAGGAATATCCAGTTTTTTCCTTCTCAAAGGCTCTGGTATGTCCACACATACCTCTGGGAAGTATCCGTTATCCTCTCCACCGACCATCTCATTCAGCAGCTGTTCATCATAGGATGCCTGTCTGTACATATCGTACACCGGAACGGCATACAGCTGGAGATTTAAGGATTGCCCTCCCGGAACAGAGTTCTCCAGACAGGAGTAAATCCGGG
>JAJRTH010000002.1 GCA_024278375.1 archaeon
CCTCTTTGAATCAAAACTGAAAGAGGTTGCTAAATATACTATGTATCTTGAAATAAAGGATAAAAAGAACAGGACATATTATCTTTTGTTTTTCGCTACTAACTCTTTAAAAGGAGTAGAAGTAATGAAAAGAGCAATGTGTAATAATTCCCTTTTTGAGTGTGAATTTGTTTGGTCTGATAGGGTGCCTTTAGACCAAACAATGCTAATTGAGAAAGAGCCCAATCTAGCATTGATAGAAAAAATTATTATGGAAAAATTTGGTGGAGAAACAGTGAAAGTAAAAGATGTAGAAAATTTCATACTCCTAGAAACCCCCTATCTAAATACACATTACAAAAAACCTCTTGCATCTCTGGAGAAAAAAGGAATAATCGCTGTACCGAATGACCAAAGGAAAGACCCCATACCTATGCCAATCCTGAAATGGAATTATCTTTTAACTGTTGATTTCTTCCCGCAACCCTTATTAACTCCCTGCAATCTTCCATTTTCATGGTAAAATTGTATGCTGTGGGAACCGCAGGCTCCGGAAAAAGCACATTTGTCGGGGCGTTTGCGGAGTGGATGGAAGTCCAGGGCTTCAGATACTCCATTATAAACCTTGACCCGGGTGCGGACGAACTGCCCTATGAGCCGGACATAGACATAAGGCAGTGGTTCACGCTTCCTGAGATAATGAAGGAATACGGACTGGGCCCTAATGGAGCGCAGATAGTCGGTGCGGATATGGTCGCCCTGAAAATAGACGATATAAAGGAGGGGCTGGAAAGAACCAGCTATGACTATGCTCTTATAGATACGCCCGGTCAGCTTGAACTCTTTGCATTCAGAGAATCCAGCCGCCATATAACGGAAAAACTCGGGGATGAGGATGCCATGCTGGCCTTTCTTTTCGACCCTGTTCTGTCCAGGGAACCATCCGGTTTCGCCTCTCTTCTGATGCTTTCGGCAACCGTACATTTCAGGTTCCACCTTCCGTTCGTTAACCTTCTCGGAAAATCCGACCTACTAAAGCCAGAAGATAGAGACATGATTCTGGACTGGAGCACGGGTGACGATTCACTTTACAATGCGCTCCGGGAACAGGACGATATGAGAGGCAGCTTCAACTTCGAGATGTTCAAGGCCATGGAGAACATCGGGACATACCGCAAAGTGATACCGCTTTCCTCCGTGACCGGTGAGGGCATTCCGGATATATATTCCATAGCCCAGGGAATTTTTGGGGCTGGTGAGGACCTGAGCGCTGACTGATGCAAAAACTCTAAATCCTGATGGCAATTACTGTGTAGGTGTTGTTATGGACATGGAAAAGATAAGAAAGGACGCCGAGAGATTCACAAAGGAGCTCGAAGAGGAATACTATCAGAATCTGGGAGGATTCAAGGACGAACTGAACATCAGCGCCATATATGGGAGGTATGCCCATCTATTCCGGCGCTCCACTGTGGATTTCGTCAGAGAACTCCGTGATGCCTCGGATGGAGAGGACAGACGGCAGAACTCCATGCTGTACTCCTTCATAGCGAGCGAATACATAGGCAACATAGTCAAGGAACTGGATGAGAAATATATGACGGAGGACGCCAAGGCAAAGGTCGATATAGATGGCAAGGAGGTCCCCTACCGCCAGGTATCCATAATGATTTCCAACGAGGATTCCAGGGAGAAAAGGAGCATGATGGACGACCTGACTGACCCGATAGTCGAGAAGCACAACGAAATACTGAAAGAGAGGATGCTGAAACTCCACGACCTGGCCCTGGACCTGGGATATGATAACTACATGGCAATGGTGGAGGACCTTAAAGGCTTCGAGATAATGCCTGTGAAGGAGATGATGGAGCGCTTTCTGAAAGATACGGAGAAGGTCTATGTGAATTCGATGAATTCAGCACTCGAAAAATTGGGCATAACCATAGATGAGGCGGAACGGCATGACATCTCGTACCTGTTTCGGGCCAAGGAATACGACAGATATTTCCCGAAGGACGGTGTGGTTGAGAACTGGAAAGCAACAATGAGGGGCATAGGAATCGACCCGGACAGTCAGAAGAACGTCATTCTGGACACCGAAGAAAGGCCCAAGAAATATCCCAGAGCCTTCACGATGCCTCTCGAAGTACCGGACAAGGTCATACTCTTCATCACACCTCACGGGGGACAGGACGACTACCAGGCCATGCTGCACGAAGGAGGTCATACGGAGCATTTCGCACATGCCGATAGAAATCATCCCTTCGAGTACAAGTATCTGGGCGATGTCTCCGTATCCGAGACCTATGCGTTCCTGTTCAACTATCTGCCGACAGATGCCCTCTGGCTGAACCGGTATCTGAAAATCGGAGAGGAGCAAGTGAAAGATTACCTGGGCTTCGCATTCCTGAACAAACTGTTCTTCCTGAGGAGATATGCCTCCAAGATAATCTATGAGGTGGAACTCCACTCCAGAAGAGATATAGACGGAATGGATGCAAGATACAAGGAGATAATGGAAAAAGGCCTCAGAATAAGGCACAAGGCAAACCGCTATCTGTTAGATGTGGATGACGGGTTCTATGTGTCTCAATACCTAAGGGCATGGATATTCGAGGTCCAGCTGAGGAAGCACCTTATGGACAATGCCGGAAGAGAGTGGTTCAACTCCCCGACTGCTGGAGAGATACTCAGGAAACTTTGGTCTCACGGCCAGAAATATAGTGTGGAAGAGCTGGCAAGGATGGTCGGATATGAGAGTCTGGACACAGGGCCTATGAAGGAGGAGATCCTGGAAAACCTCACTTAAAACCCCTTTTGAATGGCATACCGCCCCTTTTGAATATCGCTAGGGTTACTGTCGCCGCTATCAGGAGCAGTCCTGCGAATATCCACCAGGAGGAGCCTTTCTCTCCGGTATCCACCCTAACCTCATTGCTTGGTTGGCTCTCACCCATGTCGTTAACCGCCTTAACATAGTAATAATATGTCGTACCTCGTTCTATTGTCCTGTCCGTGTAACTGTTGATGCCTGCGTCCACGCTTACGAGATAGCTCTCCTTTCCGGGTTCCTTTCCCCTATATATTCGATATTCCAGTATTTCTGACCCACCATCGTCAGTAGGGGTCATCCACGTGAGATTCACCTGATCGCCTTCCAGTTCCGCTTTCAGGTCTTCCGGCGGAGAAGGGGGGGTTCCGGGCTTGGCCTTGGCCTCATTACTTCTTCCGCTCTCCCCCATGTCATTAACTGCAGTCACATAATAGTAGTAGTCACGGGAAGTGCTCGGCACTCTGTCGTTGTAGTAGGTCCTGGAACCTATTACGCTTGCGAGATATTCCTCTGAGCCTGAAGTGGTTCCACGATATATTCGATACTCGGTTATTGTGGTTCCGCCGTCATCGGCAGGAGCACTCCATGTTAGGTTGATATGGTCGTTCCCGGTTTTGGCCTGGAGAAGCAGAGGCGGAGACGGAACGGATTTCCATATCGAGTAGAGGTTGCCGTCATTGGAACCTACATATATTGCTCCCTCCGGACCTATGGCCGGAGAAGACAGTATGGAATCTCCTGTTTCGAAGGACCATTTTAGAGTACCGTTCGGGTTAAGTGCATAGAGATTGCCGTCATATCCCCCGACATATATCGTTCCGTCGGCTGCTATCGCCGGGGAGGACCACCATACGGACGGACCGACATCGGATTTCCATTCCAGGGTTCCATCGGGACTCGCTGCATAGAGATTGCCGTCCCTTGACCCTATGTAAACGGTCCCGTCGGCTGCTATCGCCGGAGAGGAGGTCATTAAATCCTCAGTTTCGATGCGCCATTTCATGCTTCCCATCGGGCTCACTGCGTAAAGAGCTCCATCGCCGGACCCTATGTATATCGTCCCGTCGGCTGCTATCGCCGGAGAGGATCTGAATCTCTTTCCGATATCCAATTTCCAGAAAAGAGTGCCGTTGGGATTTATTGAATACAGACAATCCGAGCCTATGTATATCCTGCCGTACCTGTCGATTGCCGCTGAGGATGCCACAGCATCCCCTGTTCCGAAGGTCCATTTTAGAGTGCCGTTCGGGTTAAGTGCATAGAGATTGCCGTCGTCCGAGCCGACATAAACGGTCCTGTCATTGGCTATGGTCGGTGAAGAGCGAACGCTGTCATTGGTTTCGAAGGTCCATTTCAGGGTACCGTTCGGGTTAAGTGCATAGAGATTGCCATCATTGGAACCCACATATATTGTTCCGTCGTAGCCTACTGCAGGTGAGGACCATATGGAATCCCCTGTTCCGAAGGTCCATTTTAGAGTGCCGTTCGGGTTAAGTGCATAGAGATTGCCGTCGTCCGAGCCGACATAAACGGTCCTGTCATTGGCTATGGTCGGTGAAGAGCGAACGCTGTTACCTGTTCCGAATCTCCACCTCAGTTTCCCGGGATTGTCGCCAGTATAATAGGGACTCCTTCCGCTGTGAGCTGGATCTCTGTGGAACATGGGCCATATCGAATCCTCCGAGCGACCTACTGTCTCCTCTCCGACATTATCCGCAGAGCCGCTTTCCGAGAAAATGGCCATGAACATAAGCGAAACAATGAAGAAACATACCGCCTTTGCTTTGAGGTTCGGAATCATATATTTCCTCTCTTTACCAAATTGCATCTTTTGAGTATTCGATGATGCTTTTTAATTTTTTGGTACGTTCGAATATCCGGTGCAGAAGATTTCGCCGATTACCCTGCCCGCGATCCTTTCCTCGGGCCCGATTATCGAATCGACCACTTTAGAGCCATTTTCGAGGATGCAGCCGTCCATTATTATAGAATTGCTTACCTCCGCACTCCCATCTATAATGACGTTCTTCCCTATGGAGGTGTGTTCCGTTACATTCCCGAGGATTTCAGAGCCATTTCCCGCAATAAGCTTCTTCCCCATGCCCTGGAGTATCAGGGAATTGGCTTCCAGCACCCTTTCTCTTGTTCCGGCATCTGTCCAGTATCCCCGGAATTCCATGCCGTACATGCCTTTCTCAACAAGTATCGGCCATATCTCCCTTTCCAGGGACACGACTCTTCCCGGAGGTATTAGATCTAGAACATCATAGGAGAGGGCATACGCTCCGGCACTTATCAGGTTGGATGGAGCTTCGTTTAGCCGTGGTTTTTCGACGAATCTCCTTATCCATCCGTCTCTCATCTCGACAACGCCGTAGTGGCTGGGGTCATTCACTCTCCACAGGGATATGACTGCCCCGGCTTTCTTTTCTATAAGGGTGTTGGTGAGCACGGAGGGGTCCAGAGAGGATATGACATCCCCATTGAAAGCCAGAAAATCCCCACTTATCTCCCTCTCCACATTCTTTATCGCTCCGCCGGTGCCAAGAGGCTCCTTTTCCTCCACCAGTACAAGTTCCCTGCCTTCGGGCGGGTTCTCTTCGAGATATTTCTGGAGCACGTCCCTCTTATAGCTGACTGCAAGTATGACCTTCTCCACTTTTTGAGGCAGAGAATCTATGATGTGCATCACCATCGGTTTATTGGCTATTGGTATCAGAGGCTTTGGAATCTTATACGTAAGCGGCCTCAATCTTGTGCCATATCCGCCGGCGAGAATTACGGCTTCCACAGTATGGCATGGCGTTCAATTAAAAAATCTTTGTGCCTGACGCCATATCTTCGTTCTCCCGCGAGCCAATATCATACCGGATTTCATAGGCATCCGTGAGTTTGTCGTTATCCGTGTCCCAGTCTGTCGGATTCAGGCCTCCAGCATATGGGCCGTCTATGCTTACGTCATATCCTTCCGGAATGCCGTGCATTCTTCATAGTTTGTCAATGTGTCGTTAGGTGTTCCGAGATTTGAAACAAAATCTTGAAAAGGTAACATAGAACTCATCAGGATTCCTCCGAATGTTTATCGATAAATAATATCATATTGGAATCTAATTTCTTTTTAAATGAGTCTTCATATCCTTCTGCTGTCTCTAGATTATATTCTAAATAATGCATACAAAGTTTATTTAATCCCCATACTTGCAGCTTGTTGCGGTTGGGTTCTTCGTTTCTAATAAAAATCTTGTAAGACAAATCAGAGTTGGTTATGATCCGTTCTATAGCGACAATCTAGGGGTTTATCTCATAATCAAGCCAAAAAATGCCCAATCTTTATTAAAAATCTCAGAGATCATGGCCAAACACTCAATATTATTGGTTGTATCCTCAACATATGACTTGGATAAAGACCTTGCTGTCTATTATTTTGTAACTAATCCAGTAAAAATCTCAGAGATATTGGAAGAAATAGAAGCCTTTATAGATAGAAAATATGAGATCATAAGTTTTCTGAGGAATCACAGCAAAACCATTCCTTTTTTAATGGGCTCAACTCCAGATACTCCCGTATCAAAAAAATATACTGGGAAGTCTTCGACCCTGTAAACGTAGAATGGAAATACGAGCATGAAATATATGAAAGAACTCGAGAGGCTTTCGGGAAATCTCTAATTTCCGTCCCACTCAATCCTTCCGTCCTTCATTCTCAGAATCCTATTGGCCTTTTTTGCTACATTCGGGTCGTGCGTTACGACGACCAGGGTGATTTTCTCCTTCTCATTGAGCTTTCTGAATATCTCCATTATCCTCTCCGATGTCTTGCTGTCAACCTCTCCCGTGGGCTCATCTGCAAGGATTATTTCCGGATTGTTTGCCAGAGCCCTTGCTATGGCGACCCTCTGCTGCTCCCCGCCGCTCAGTTGTCTCGGATAGTGGTCCGTTCTGTCTCCCAGACCAACCTCTTCCAGAAGCTTTATCACCCTCTCTCTTCTTTCCTTTTTGGGAAGCTTTGCTTCCTTCATTGGGAGTTCGACATTCTCGATTGCCGTCAGGGTGGGAAGAAGATAGAACTGCTGGAAAACGAATCCTATCTTTCTAAGTCTCATTTTGGTGAGCTCCTTTTCTTTCAGACCGGAAACCTCTCTTCCGTCGAATATCACCTTTCCGTTTGTGGGTGTGTCTATAAGTCCCATTACGTGGAGCAGTGTGGATTTTCCGCTCCCCGAGGGACCTATGACCGCTATGAAATCCCCTCTTTTAAGCTCAAGACTGACCGAATCCAGGGCTTTTATGTACCGTTCGCCCATCCTGTATATCTTGCTTACATTTTCAAGTTTTATCATATTTTTCACCTCTTTTACGGAGGAGATAAACTATCACAGAAATCGTAGCGATTATAAATATTATTATCGGAACGATATTCCTCATTATCCAGCTCATTGCTGGATTCTCTCCTATGTATCCCATATAGGGGTCATTCGGTGCTCCGTCTATTCCGTCATATACTCCGTCACCATCTGAATCTTTCCATTCTCCGGTCGGGTCGTCGATGTAGAACAGGCCTGAACGATTGCTCAATCCGTGGAAGAACAGCAATCTGTGCATGTCCGGACTCATGACAGGCATTATGCTGCCGACATCGCTGTTGAAAACACCGGGAACCAGCATTATCTTATTGCTCCCATCTTGATTCATCATCCAGATGCTCGGTGCGGAAACCTCATCGCTGTGCGGTGAGACCCTTGCGGAGCTGAATATTATCCTTCCGTCAGGAGTGAATCTGGCCTCGTCCGGATACCATGATTCATCCAGAATTTTATGTCTGTTCGTTCCATCTGAGTTCATTATCCATATCTCATGTTCTCCGTTTGGTCCGAAGGGCATGTAAAGGATTTTTGAGCCGTCGGGAGAGTATGAGGGGTAGCTCGATCCTTTATCTGTTCTCAATATCTGTGTAAGATTGCTTCCATCGGGTTCTATTGTCCATATTCCGTTATTCTCCGAGTAAAAATGGGCGAAGTCTATGTTGAAAATTATCTTCTTACCGTCAGGAGACCATGAGGGAAACATTATACTTCCCTCTTCGTCCCATAGCTGTCTGTATATTTTTTTGTGGATGAGTAACGAAGGATTCCATGAATTTCCGTTTTTAATAAGAAGGTCGATGGACATTTCTCCTTTGCCTGTTGTTAGATTTTTATATCCCATAATGAACACGATCTCATCCCCGTCTGGACTGAATCTTGGAGGCCCGGAAGTGTAGTCTATGGATTTGTTGGCGTAGAGGATTGTTCTGTTTGTTCCGTCGGAGTCAATCATTGCAATAACTATAGTTCTGTTGATGACGTCCGTTCCTGTAAGCCCTATTATTTTGCTACCGTCAGGACTATACTCTGCCCATCGTAATACTGTTGGCCTACCATATTCATTGGCTAGAGGATGGATGTTTTCTGTGTTGTAGACACTCCATCCAGAATCAGAAGATGCTGTAAATGGGAAAAGAGAGATGAGGATTAAAGAGCTTAGCATTATTACAATCGCTTTCTTCATTTAATCACCCCGTGTATTTCAATGCCTCCAGTATATTCATTTTCGAGGCTTTCCAGGCCGGATAGAGCGTGAAAAGGGAGCCGAGGATTATCACCTCCAGCAGGGCGTTCTTTATCATCTCCGGTGTGAAAGCGGTGAACGTCTGGTTTATCCCTATGCTAGAAGCCATGTAGTTGCCCAGGGCTATGGAGCCGAAATATCCGGGTATGAGGCCCAGAAGAGCACCCATAATGACAATCACAAATCCCTCCGTGAATATCTCAAGAAATATGGTCTTCCTTGATATGCCTATGGCCCTCATCATGCCTATCTCGTTTGTTCTCTCATAAACCGCCATTATCATTATGCTGGCAACGAAAAGAAGGCTTATTATCAGGGCGACCGAGCCTATGACCTGATAGAACACCGAGCTCATGGCGCTGTACTGTGAAGCATCCGCAATCATCTCCTTCTTTGTCTTTATGTCCTCAGCATATTCGGGATATGCCGCCTTGAACTTATCGAGAAATGCGTCCACATCCGTTGCCGGTTCCAGAGACAGCGAGAGTGTGTCCGCACGGTCCTCCTCTTTTATATCTTCATAAGCAAGGATACCCTGAAGTTCGCTGAGCCTCAGGAGCGCTCCGTAGATCTTCAAAGAGCCCAGTGCACCTTCTCCGGTCAATCTCGTCTCATAATATCCCACTATCCTGAATTCTGTCTCACTCTCACCGACCGCCCCCGCCATTAGTATGGTGTCTCCCACACTGAGGTTGAAGTCGCTGAGAAAATTGCTTCAGACTATTATTTCCCCTGTGAAAGGCCCGGAATATGTGCCGTCGGAGTAGTACGGGTCATCATACGGATCGGAAGTTTCCGTGAACCAGCCGTGGAATCTCTCTTTTTCATCAGCGGACATCATCTCCAGCCCGTATTTCGGAAGCAAACCAACGCATCCGAAAGGCACGTAATTGCCCGATATGTTAGCCACCGGCATGAGGGACCGGAACACATACAGGTTCACCTCCGTTGATTTCACCTCCTCCCACGATGTCATGTTCCAGAATATCTCATGGGCATCGTAAAGCGAATGGTCTCCGTAGGGGCTCACAGAGATGTCGACCTTTCCCTCCTCTATGTCCCTTATCGCGTTCTGTCTTATCCCTTCCGCAACAGAGAGCATGGATATCAGAAGTGCCATGGCAGATATGACCGCTATGAGGGTCATGGCCGTCCTTCCCTTTTTCCTGGTGATTCCCCTGAGCATTCAATCACCCCTCAGAGCCTTCGAGATGTTTATCTTGGTCGACCAGCGTGCGGGAGCGATGGAGGACAGTATGCCGATTGAGACCGAAAGGAGGAATACTTCGAACAAAAGAGAGAGCGTTATCTTCGTGAGCTGAAATCCTTCCGGGAGGTTCTTCGTGGAACTCACTGCGGATTCCAGTGCCATGGCTCCCAGGGTTCCGAAAAGCACTCCTAGAGCGAACGCTATCAGTGTTATGGCGATACCTTCCAGAACTATTTCTCTCACGATGGTGCCCTGCGAGATTCCTATCGCCCTCATGGCGGCTATCTCTCTCCTCCTTTCCCTTATTGCTATGTTCATTATCGTGGATATGAAGATTATCCCCACAAGTGTTGTTATCGTGGAAATCATCATGGAAAAACCCTGAAATGTGTCCATGAACCTGTTTATCTGACCGATGAACTCCTCCCTGCTCATTGCGGACAGAGGATATTTCTCCTCTATCCATTCTTTCACCTCGTCGGCCTTCGAAGGGTCATAAAGGTCCACATACATGGTATTTATCGGATCCCCTTTTAGTCCGAGAAAGTACTGTAGCTCGCTTATATGCATGTAAACTTCTCTAGTATCCGGGGATTCGTAGGCCACGGTGAAGATTCCGTAGACCTTCAGTCTTATTGTGTGGTTCATATCCATGCCTGTTCCCACCAGTATCTCCTCTCCCGGCCCTATCTTCAGTTCCTCCGCCAGAGCATCGCTGATCGTGCATTCTCCGGTGAATTCCGGAGATTCGAAGGCTTCCGGCGTGAGATTCCAGTTCCGATAGTACGTGCTGTTTCTGAAAGGATCGCTGTTCTTATGCGGAACATCACTTCCTTCGATGATGTCGAACCCTCTCAATTGCGCATCTTCATCTGGAAATGAACCCGAGAAATAGGCGACCGTTATGTTGTCTCTTCCCGGATTTCCGTTGGATACGAAAAGGCTTATTCCCTCGAGAGATGCGACTATGCCTCTTATATCCGGGTTTTCCTCTTTTATCTCCCTCGCCATCTCGGTACCGTTGTATACCATGGCACCGCCCATGAACGGATTTCCTCCCTCTCCGGTTACGAATATATCGACGCCGGAATCATATACGAGGCTTGCCGCGCTCTCCCTCATCCCGGCGCCTATGGAGAGCATTATGATGAGCATGGTAATGGCTATAGTTATCCCGGCTATTGTGAGAGCGCTCCTCGCTGGTCTCCTTTTGAGATTTTTCAGAGGATTCATCCATCCCTCAATCAGTTACCAGTATTAATTGTTTCTCCCATAGAATCCCAATATCGTGCAAACGAAATGATGCTACTGAAATATGAGCCCCATTCCGGAGGCCGCATCGTCCTCCTGTTCCCTGAACTTCTCATATATCTTTTCCGGGTTTTCTGGAATTTCAGCAAAGTCAAAGGCTTTCTTCGCTTCCTCTATGGCCTCTTCGGAACCCTCGATGAGAACGTAGGTATGCTCATCCAGTCCCAGTCCTTCTCCGTCTCTCACGGTTATGCTCTGTCTGCTGATTATGTCTATTTTAAGAGCTTCGTCTATTCTGGCCTTATTCTCCTTCCTGACCTTGAATATGACATAGTTCATTCGATCACCTCTAATACCGTCTTTCCTATGATTCTTGGCATGGAGTCCGCCTGTATTAAAAGGATTCCCTCATCATCCCTGTAAGCAATGGGTTTTTCCAGTCTGATGGTTCTTTCGTCCAGCATCTTACCGGGAACGAACTGGGTTCCGGAAGACAGGTGCAGAACCATACCTTCTCCGAGCTTTCCCTTCCAGAACGGCGTGAATCTGGGATTCATCCTGAATTCATTCCCTGTTTTCATGCTTCCGGGCTCTGCGAGGGTCATCCCTCTGTCGAGTTCCTCCGGTTTGATGTTCTTGAGAGCCAGGCCAACCCTTGAGCCGGTACCCGCGGAGTCCACATCTCTGTCATGCACCTGGATGCTTCTGACCTGTACCTTCTTTTCTGTCGGATATGCCTGGAGTTCCTGATGGACTTTCACCTCGCCCAGCATCACGGTTCCGAGTATAACCGTTCCCACACCTTTAACCGGAAAGAAATGATCAACAGGTACCGCGGTCTCTCCCTCCATATGCCTCATGGGTATCGACACGAGCTTCTGCCTTATCTCTATATGGTCGTCCATGAACGAGTAGTTCTTCATAGAGGTGTCCTTTATGAAAGGCATAATCTGCTCTGGCATCAGATAGTTCTTCAGAACGAATATCCCCTCCTTTATGCCCCTCAAATCGAGTCCTATGAGCTGCTCGCCGAAATACTTATCTATGCTTTCCACCACAAAAAGAGCGCCGTGCGAGAGGTTCAGAGAATACAGCAGAGGCTGTATCCTTTCGGGATATCTGTGTGGATGAATGAATGTTATGTCCCCTTCCTGTCCCTTGTAGTTGTACATCGCTATGTCGCTGACCGTCCCCTTTTTCCCTATTTTTGAGGCTACTTCAGGATTTCCGAGAGCGGCTATGTTTACCATGCACTCACTTCGACGAGGAATATCTGAGCATTATGTCTGTTTTCAGGGTGTATTTAAACCCCCTCTTTTTCAGGAGTTTCTCCAGCTTTTCCGCCACAACAGGGATTATCTGATTTCGAGAAGTGTTGTATATGTAGAACTCCACGTGGTCGTTCCTTATCGGAAATACCATCTTGACCGCGTTCTGCTTCAGATATCCCTCGGGCTTTTTGTTTGCATTCAGGGCATTCATATCTCTCTGAAGCCATATTTCAAGAAGGTCCGGGTCCTCCGGCATCTGCTGGGTTTCTTCCAGAAAGGTCTTGAACAGGTCCGGATATATCTCCGCAAGGTCCTTGTATCTTATGTGTTTGTCAAATATGAAGTGAGCGCTCCTTATCTTTGTCATCATGATTGTCCCATGGTGCAGGGTTATTTAATGTTTTTCGAGATTCATCTTTTTTCGATGTGCTTCATATGTCATACAGAATTAGGACATCAAAAATCTTATATACTCATATTTCATATTCCGGAAATGTCTACGGACGAGAAAACGAATTCGCCCTAAAAATGTCCTACAAGAGGCAGAAAAATGGCAGAAAGGATCAACGAACGTATGACGGTGAGGCTGCCGGAAGAGACGCTCTTACGAATGGATACCTTTATCGAGGCAATGGGATTCAGGAATCGCTCTGAATTCGTGAGGGTGGCTGTCGAAGAGTACATGGAAAGGAGAAAGTTCTCTCCACTGTTTTCCTCCCCCGCGGAGGAGGAGAAGATACAGATAGAGCTCCCGTACAATGCCATAATGACCATGAGATATCTTGCAGAACACAAACATGCACGCATCGAAATGATGTACGGGCACTTTTCGGAGATGATAACGGAATGGCTGTATGAGTTTCTGGAGAAATATGCGAAAAAGACCCTGGATGATGTGGAAATATTCGTCAGAGAAATCCAGAAGAGCGGCGAAAAGAGCGCGAAACTCGTCCGTGAATAGGATGCACTCAACTCCTAGACCGAGGTGTATGAAAATGGAAAAAGCAACAGAACCGGGAAAAAACGAAAAGGAAGCCCTCCTCCGTGAAGTCCAGCGATTGCTGGATTCTGGCATATACGGAGCCGTCACCAGGACAAAGACAATCGCCGTTGTCGGGAACGGTGGGGCCGGCGGCAACATTCTGCAGAGACTCCACAGGATGGGCATAAAATCCATGAAGAACATTGAGACCATAGCCATAAACTCCGACGAAAGAGTACTGGATCTTCTGAAAGATGTTGACAAGAGAGTCCTAATAGGTAAGAATCTCTACGAACATCCGGAAGGAGCGCATGGAAGGACTGATCTGGCGAGAAAGATGATCGATGCGGCGAGAGAGAGCCTTGAGGTGCTTATAAACCCCTATCCAGTGCTTGTTCTGATAGGTGCTCTCGGCGGAGGAACCGGCTCGGAACTCATGGTGGAAATGAGCAAGATGGGCGTGGAAAAAGGGAAGCTTGTCATAGCATTACCGATAATGCCGTTCAGCGCCGAAACTGGAAGAAGGGCCCTTGCAAAGAGAGTAATGAAGAGGCTGGAAAGCAGCGGTGCTATCATAGCTCCTCTGGACAATGACATGCTGATGAAGGACGAAAGGATAAGGAAACTTAGCATGGCCGAGGCCTTCGAAACACTTGACAGGATAATCTTTCGAAAGATAAGAGAAGTCCAGGACTAAAGCATGAAGACCGTGATAAACGAGATAACCAGAGACATCATGGAGAGAATATCGACGGCTTATGAGGAACCGGACACGTCGGGCATGGTCCCTTCTGAGATGATTGCCACCAGCATACCCATGGAGGCGCTCACCGCGAGAGCTGGCGGAGCTCTGACGGCCTCGACAGGTATGGATGTGAAAGACTCTCCTGTCCCCGAGCCGGAGAACGGGCCAAAAATGGATGTCCAATCCACTTAATTTTCATTTTTTTTCCAGTAAAGCAGGGTTCCGAAGAGCCCGGAAAATACCAGTATGACTGTTATGGCATATACACCCAGGTCTGTCCATGCATTGTACATTGCCGACCATGAAAAGTAGAAGGCTATGCCCAGCATAAATACCAATAGGTAGAACCACCGCGCAATCGAAGTTGTAATCCGCTCTTCTTCATTCATTGAGGTTCGGAAATAGAGCCATGATATAAAAGTTTGGTAGCGGGTTTTTCCTCGATGGTGCGAACAGGGCATGATTGAGCGAAAGTTTTATATAGAAGTTCAAACAGATTGAATAATGCAGAACATCACGGAGGTGATGTGGGATGAAGATCATAAGAAAGGACGACAGAAAGGAAAACAAGCCAGCGAAAATGGAGGAAACACATCCCTTCAGCCTGTTCGAGTCCATAGACAGGACCTTCGAAGACCTCAGGAACGAGATAGAGAGCCTTTTCTGGGGATATCCGACATATGCACACTACAGAGATATGCAGAGCCTGGATGCCGGGACAAGGATGCCTTATGCGGATATCATTGACAGAGGTGACGAGATAGTCATAGCAGCGGAAATGCCAGGGATTCCCAAGGAGAACGTTGAGGTCCAGGTGGATGAGAACAGCGTGGAGATATCCGGTGAAATAGGGCAGGCCAGTGAGGGCAGGGAGAGAGGATACTACAGAAGAGAGCGGGCATACATTTCGTTCTACAGATACATACCACTTCCGGAGGATGTTCGGCCGGAAGGTGTTAAAGCGAAGATGAAGAACGGAGTACTGGAAATAGTGCTCCCGAAGAAAGCACCTGCAAAGGAGGAGAAAAAGAGGAAAGTAAAGGTGGAATAAACCCTTTAAATTTATTTATGATAAGAGGTGATAAATATGAAAAAAGAAAGAGATGATGTTAGGCTCAAGGTCGCTGAAGCCCGGGCCAGAGATGTCGGCAGAGGAATAGCCAGAATAGACCCTGAGATAATCGATTCCATCGGTCTGACCACTGGAGATGTTGTCATAATCGAAGGAAACAAGAGGACGGCGGCCCTGTGCTGGCCCGGATACCCCGAGGACCGTGGTCAGGGCATAATAAGGATAGACGGAACCATAAGGAGGAACGCAGGGGTGGGAATAGATGACAGAGTGATAATAAGAAAAGGCCACGCTCAACCTGCTAAAAAGATCACATTCGCTCCCACTGAGCCGATAAGGATAATGGGCGGAGAGGAGTATCTCTCCCAGGTTCTGGAAGGAAGGGTCATATCCCGCGGAGACATAATCGAGTTGAATGTGATGGGCAGGAGGATCGACCTCGTTGCCGTTTCGTTCTCACCATCGGCGGAATCCGTGATAATCACAGCGGACACCGGAGTAACCATAAGCGAGAAGCCTGCCAAGGAGATTCCTAAGACCCCCAGGGTATCATACGAGGACATAGGCGGTCTGAAGGAGGAAATAAAGAAGGTCAGGGAGATGATAGAGCTGCCCCTGAGGCATCCGGAGCTCTTCGAGAGGCTGGGTGTGGAGGCTCCTAAAGGTGTTCTCCTGTACGGTCCTCCTGGAACGGGTAAAACCCTGCTTGCAAAAGCTGTTGCGTCTGAGACCAATGCGAACTTCATGTATCTGAGCGGCCCGGAGGTCATGAGCAAGTTCTACGGAGAGAGTGAGGAGAACATACGCAATGTCTTCAAGGAGGCGGAGGAGAACGCTCCGAGCATAATATTCATAGATGAGATAGACTCCATAGCTCCCAAGAGAGATGAGGTTCAGGGCGAGGTGGAGAGAAGGGTTGTGGCACAGCTTCTGGCACTCATGGATGGACTGAAATCCAGGGGCAAGGTGGTTGTGATAGGCGCGACCAACAGGCCCAACTCGATAGACCCTGCGCTCCGCAGACCTGGCCGTTTCGACCGTGAGATAGAGATAGGGATACCTGATAGAGATGGAAGATATGAGATACTGCAGATCCACACCAGAGGTATGCCGCTGGATGACGATGTGGACCTCAGGAAGCTTGCGGACATGACCCATGGATTCGTAGGAGCTGATCTGGCGGCCCTTGCAAGAGAGGCGGGAATGAGAGCTCTCCGCAGAATCCTGCCGAACATAGACATAGAGGTTGAGACCATACCGAAAGAGGTGCTGAACAACCTGACGGTCAAGTGGCAGGACTTCATGGATGCATTCCGTGAGATGAACCCTTCCACCATGAGAGAGGTGATAGTGGAGAAGCCGAATGTTCACTGGGATGACATCGGCGGCCTCGAAGAAGCGAAACAGGAGCTTAAAGAGGCTGTGGAATGGCCTCTGAAGTACGGACCTCTCTTCGAGCACATGGGAGCCAGACCCAGCAAAGGAATACTGCTCTATGGACCTCCAGGTACTGGCAAGACCCTGCTGGCCAAGGCCGTGGCAACGGAGAGCGAGGCCAACTTCATAAGCGTTAAGGGGCCGGAGTTCCTGAGCAAGTGGGTCGGAGAGAGCGAGAAAGCAGTGAGGAAAACCTTCAGAAAGGCGAGGCAGGCAGCCCCGTGTGTGATATTCCTGGACGAGATGGATGCGATAGCACCCAAGAGAGGAACCGAGACCGGCACCAAGGTTACGGAGAGGGTAATAAGCCAGCTTCTGACCGAACTGGACGGTCTTGAGAACCTGCAGGGAGTCACGGTGATAGCGGCTACGAACAGACCGGACATAGTGGATTCCGCTCTGCTGAGACCTGGAAGGTTCGACCGCCACATATACATACCGGTGCCGGACGAGGAGGCCAGAAAGAAGATCTTCGAGATACACCTGAGGAACAAACCGATAGCTGATGATGTGAAGATAGAGGAGCTCGCTAAGAATACAGAGGGATACACCGGAGCAGACATAGAGGCCGTGTGCAACGAGGCTACCATGGCGGCAATCAGGGAGTACATACAGGCAGGAGGAAAGCTGGACGAGAACAGCCTGAAAGCAGTGAAGATATTCAAGAAGCACTTCGACATGGCACTGAAGAAGGTGAAACCGCTCTCAAAGAGGGAGATGGAGTTCTACAAGAGGGCTGTGGATATCTTCAAGGAGGAGTGAGCCATTCACTCCTAATATTTTTAAAGGAGGTGAACATCATGTTCAATGACTATGGTGACATAAGAGATGAACTCATGAGGGCGTACGAGAACCTTATGCGTGAGCATGAGGAAGAAAGGGAGGAAAAGGATGTCTTCGTGGACATCATAGAGGACGGTGATGAGATAATCGTCACCCTCTCGCTACCCGGCACAGTAAAAGAGGAGATAGGGCTCTGGGCAAAGGAACTATCTCTGGACATAAGAGCGGGAGACATAAAGAAGCACATCACCCTCCCAAAGGCAATAGACCCGGATAAGGTCAAAGCAACCTTTAAGAACGGAGTCCTCAGTGTCACTCTGAAAAAGAAAGGGCACTGAGGTTTTGTTATTTTTCATAATCGATATGGAGAACTGCAAGTTAATTATAATTTACTAATTGTAATTGGATTTCTGGAATGCGAGCACAAACTATTTTACCCGAATTTCCATGGTGTCGCATGTACAGGATCATCGTTTTAGGCGGAGGAATGGTCGGCGGAGTCATAGCAAGAGACCTTGCGAAGGAGAAAGATATCGAGGTAACGGTCGCGGACAGGGATGAGAACGTGCTCAGGAGACTGAAGGAGAGCGCTCCTCTGCAAACCATAAAGGCAGACCTTTCGGAGCCAGAGAATGTAAAGAAGATTGTCAGGAATTTTGACCTTGTTGTGGGCGCCGTTCCCGGATTCCTTGGATTTCGAACGCTCAAAGCGGTGATAAAAGCCAAAAAGAACTATGCAGACATCTCGTTCATGCCGGAAAATCCGCTGGAGCTCGATTCTCTCGCAAAAGAGAACGGTGTTACTGTGGTGGTGGACTGCGGTGTGGCACCTGGTCTCAGCAACATGCTCATAGGTCATCTTTCTGCGGAAATGGACAGACTGGAAGAGGTGAAGATATATGTTGGTGGGCTGCCTGTGGCCCGCATATGGCCTTACGAGTACAAAGCACCGTTTTCGCCCATAGATGTTATTGAAGAGTACACTAGGCCTGTCAGATACAGAAGGGGTGGGAAAATGGTTACCGTTCCAGCACTTTCAGAGCCTGAATTCATCGATTTCCCAGAAATCGGCACTCTCGAGGCCTTCAATACCGACGGTCTGCGCACACTGCTCGATACCGTAGACTGTCTGAACATGGTCGAAAAGACGCTCAGATATCCGGGACACAGGGAAAGGATGCTCATGCTCAGGGAAACAGGCTTTTTCGGCAGAGAACCCGTTGAAGTGGGCGGCAGAGAGATCCGACCGATAGACCTGACCGTGAAGCTTCTTTTCCCGCTGTGGAAACTGAAAGAGAACGATGAGGAGTTCACCGTCATGAGGGTGCAGGCAAAGGCAGAAAAGGACGGAGAGAAAATTATGCACACATATGATCTCCTGAAGAGGGGAGATGCAGAAAATGGACTCAGCTCGATGGCGATGTGCACCGGATACCCTGTTTCCATAATGGCCGGTCTGATTCTTAGAGGCAAGTTCCAGGAAAGAGGGGTTATAGTACCAGAATTCATCGGAAAGAACCGTGTGATATTCAAAGAGTTCATGGAAAAACTGGAGAGAAAGGGCATTGTGTTCGAGCACAGGGTTGAGGAAATACCCTGATTTCCTGCAAAGATATATTTAATATCTCCCGCATTCACCTCCCATGTTCGACCTCGTAATCCATGAGAAGCATCTTCTCACGCTTCAGGGATCGAAAGGTCCTAAAAAGGGAGAATTGACCGGACAACTGGGGGTAATCGAGAGTGGTGCCATTGCCATAAATAACGGGAGAATTGAGGCTGTGGGAACCATCAGGGAGATCGGGGACAACGCCGAGAGGCTCATAAAATGGAGCGGCCTTGCCATGCCCGGATTCGTTGACCCGCACACCCATGCCGTCTTCTCCGGAAGCAGGGAAGACGAATTGAAGATGAAGATTGTGGGTAGAACATACCTTGAGATCCTCAAAGCAGGAGGTGGGATACTCAGGACCGTTAAAGCGACGAGGAAATCTTCATTTGAGCAGTTGCTCGAGGAAACAAAGAAAAGAGCAGATACCATGCTCCTTTACGGGACCACGACGGCGGAGATGAAGACCGGATACGGTCTTGATTTTGACACGGAAATGAAGATGCTTGAGGTCATTAAAAAGCTCGATGAAACACATCCAATGGACATAGTTCCGACGTTTTTGGGAGCACATGCCCTTCCACCTGAATTCAAAGATGCGGATGAGTACATAGATTTCCTGATTAACGATGTCATGTCCGAGGTCGGGAGAAGAAATCTGGCAAAATTTGCGGACATATTCTGCGAGAAAGGTGTGTTCGATGCGGAGCAGTCCAGGAGGTATCTGAGTGCTGCGAAAAAGCACGGGATGATTCCCAAGATCCATGCTGATGAGATAGAGAACCTCGGTGGTGTGAGGGTTGGAGCGGAGCTCGGAACAATATCTGCCGAGCACCTTGTGAAGACCTCCGATGAGGAGATAGAACTGATGGCTGAGAAAGGAATGATCGCGGACCTTCTCCCGGGAACTCCACACATGCTCCTGAGCAATCACTATGCACCTGCCAGAAAGTTCATCGAAAAAGGAGTGCCCGTGGCTCTGGCAACAGACCTGAATCCGAATTGCTGGACTGAGTCCATGCAGATGGTCATAAATCTCGCATCCCTGAGGATGAGGATGAGTCCGGAAGAGACAATAGTTGCATCCACAATAAATGCTGCGTACTCAATAGGAATGGGCGATGAGGTCGGAAGCCTTGAGCCAGGGAAAAAAGCGGATATCATACTGCTCGATGTCCCGAATCACATGCACATTCCGTATCATTTCGGTGTGAACCTTGTGAATACTGTTATAAAGAATGGGCGCATTGTTGTGAAGGAAGGATGCCTTACATAGAGGTGGGAGGTTGATAAAAACTAAAATTCGATATGGGAAAGAGATTCTAATACGAGATGCGGAAAAATATGATGCCTCGGAACTTCTCCGCCACATACAGAAACTGGCAGACGAAAGGATATATCTGCTAATGGAGCCGGAAGAGATTCCTAAGACTATCGAAGAGGAGGAAAGATTCATAGAGATATACAGAAAAAAGAACAGAAGACTCCTGGTCGCATTGCTCGACGGGAAGATTGTGGGAAGTGCGGACTGCAGAATCGGAGGATTTCGTAAAAACAGACATACGGCATCCTTCGGCGTTGCAGTAAGGAAGGAATACAGAGGAGCCGGAATAGGAACTGCACTTATGAAAGAGCTTATGAAATGGGCGGAAAATAAAGGTGCGAAGAAGCTCTGGCTATCCGTATTTTCCACGAACGGAAGAGCCATTGCTCTGTATGAAAAACTCGGTTTTCAGGTGGAATGCGTGAGAAAAGGGCAGTTTAATGTCAATGTAAAATATGTGGATGAAATAATAATGGTAAAATGGGTCATATCACTCTGACGCTCTCCCCCCCGTGTTTTGTCTCTCTGGGGCGCACCTCAACGAAGAGCGGCATGGAGATTCCACCGCCAGTGACTATAGCCACGCCCAGAGGTATGTGCTGTATGAGGTCGGCCATTCCAGATGTCAATCCTTCCACAGAGGCGACAACGGCTTTTATGTCGTTGGGATTGGTGACCTTGAGGATTATCTGGGTGTTGCACTGGCTGAGCACATTCTTATCCACCTTTGCGGGTCTCTGACTGATTATTGCCATACCCAGACCGAACTTTCTCCCTTCGGAGGCTATGGTGCGCATTATCTTCGATGACATGACCTGTCCCTGCTGCGGGCAGTAGTTATGTGCCTCTTCAACGACCATCATCATCGGCGGTATCTTACCTATCTTTCTGAGCTCGAAAAGCGCTGTGGCTATGCGGCTGACTATGAGTTCTTGGATGTCCGGAGGCGTTCCTTTCAGGTTTATTATGGATGTCTTTCCTGCCTGTACTATCTCCGATATCCTGGTTCCCTGGGGTGCGAAGAGGTTCATCTCCTTCAGATACTCCAGCTCGTTTATCAGGGTCCCGAGCGCATGCTCTTCATCCGCTTCCAGCACGGCGATTATGTCCTCTATACCGTACTGCGGTTTAACAGCCCTGAGATAATCGAGGGCTTTTCGGAGAGCAACCATGTATGTCTTGGCGTTCTTTATGTTCGTAAGAGCGAGGATATCCCGGGCCTCCATGTATCCCAGGGTGAACCTCAGGGGTCTTGCATCGGGGTTTATGTTAGTATCCGGGGAAAATACCATCATCCTGTCCGCATAGCTTCTCGGAGATACTCCGAATCTCGAATCCGTGATATTTCCCTCGTTTTTCATTGAAGGATACTCGCCATGAGGGTCTATTATCAGAAGGGTCACGCCGTGCTTCATCATTTCCTCGATTATAACGCCAGTGATGTACGATTTTCCCGCTCCTGTTTTGGCAAGAACGCTCATATGCTTCTGCACTATGGTGTTTATGTCCAGATAGACCCGTATATTGTGGCCGTTCAAAAGCCCTATGTACGCTCCTTTCTCCGGGTCGTCCTTGAGCCCGACGACATCCCTTATGAGGTCCTCGCTCGCCCTGTAAACCATCTCGCCTGCCTTGAAAGGAGTCCTCGGAACCTGAAGCAACCCTCTATCATCCCTATAACCTATGACATTTATGGTTGCAAAGACAAGCTCCTTTATGTCCATCTCCCTTCCTTCGGCCATTTCCTGGGCCTTTTCAAGGGAGAGATCGGTCTTTCTGTTTATCGTATCCACCTGACCGAGAACCCAGCCAACCTTCTCATGTCTCATCTGAACATAGTCTGTCTGCTCCACATGCCCGGTTATGTTGCATTTGAACTCTGTAGTGCCGACATCCCCGTAGATGATGCCGACTGGAACAAGACCTGACGGAACGGAGTCTTCCTGATGAAATCCTGCAATGGTTTCCGAGTGCATCCGACAATGTATATTGACCATGTTTAAATAACTTATGGAGGGCATAAAGCTTTATTACCCCACATCCTATCTCTCCGGGAACATGTTCGAAAAGGTTTTGCTTGGTGACAAGACGAAACTCGACATCGATGACCGGGAAGAACTGATATACGAGAGGAAGAAACAGATTGCCAGAGAAACCCCGAAATGGGCGCTCTTCTACCTCGTAACCGGAGCAGTATCGTTCATTCTCGGAATCGTGGTTTTCGGCATAAGCGTGTGGTTCTCCCTGAGTCTGTGGATAAGTGCCCTCATATGGACATTTGCGGTGATCCTCATGCTCATAGGATTCTACCTGAGGGACAAGGCAAAGGAGCTTGAAATAGAGATAGAACTATATGAGAAGGAGAAGCATGAGGCGGAGAAAAAGAGGGTTAGACACTGTGTGGAATGCGGAAGGATAATCCCTTACGACGCATCGATTTGTCCGTACTGTGGCCATATATATGATGAGTTTGCCGACCTCCTGCCTCTTCCGGACCTTAACACGAAAAAGAAGAAAAAGAGGCGCTGAAACTCATATTTTCAGTTTGTCGATATCATTTCCGTGTTTTTTGATATATCTGGAGAGGACTATCGGAGAGATCAGAGTCGTGCTTAAGGTTACTATGGCGAGATAGGAGAATACGGTGACATCGATTATGCCCAGTTCCAGGCCATATGTGGCTATTATGAGGCCCATGAGGCCCCTGGAGTTGAGGGCGATACCGAGGCCCAGGGAGCTTTTGTGCGGGATTTCGGACAATCTCGCGCCCGTGTATGCACCAACAGTCTTTCCGACAATGGCCACCAGTATGAAAAGAGCCGAAAGCATGAGCACCGCAGCGGCATTTTCGGACGGGTTTATGTAGAAGTTTATTCCGGTATAGACAAAGAATATCGGCGCGAAAAAACCGTAAGTGATGGCGGAAAACGTGTTTCTTACCTTTCTGTAAACCCTTTCGCCAACCACCCTCTCACCGATGAGCACTCCGCCGTAAAATGCTCCTATGATGAAGGAGATGTGAAGGGCTTCTGCCAGGATGGCCAGGGCCATTCCGAAAAGCACTATTATTGCGAACTCTCCCTCCTTGCTCCTGAACTTCCTTATGTAATGCTTAACATATCTGGCTACTAAGCCGTATTTCCACCTGAATGCCCTGCTTACCAGATACACAATCCCAAGGAACAGAAGTATCCTAAGAGTTATGTCAACAAAGGTCAGGACAGACAGGGAGGTCTCGGCACTCGCTATGGAGAACACTATGCCCAGAAGGAACATGCTGAATAGGTCGTCATAGACGGCTGAGGTCACGACCATCCTTCCGAATCTCGTCCTCTCCTTACCCATATCGGTGAGAACACGGAGCGCCACCGGGAGTGCGGTTAGGGAGAAAGAAGCGCCTATGAAAATCCCGACTTCCACGGAATATCCCAAGAATATCGCCATATATATGCCTGCAAAGAACGCTATATTGTTTCCCATGAAGGATATGGGGAGCGCTTTCCTGGACGATTTCCTTATGTGCGTAAGGGAGAACTCCAGACCTGCCGAGAAAACAAGGAAAAACAGTCCGATGTCGACGAGGGTTCTCAGTCCAGGCATATCCGGAGATATCCAGCCGAGAATCATAGGGCCCAACAGAATTCCCACAGCCATCTCTCCTATGACCGCCGGAAGACGCCCTCTCTCGAACACCTCGCCCATCAATCGGGAAAAAGCGAGTATCAGAATCATCGTCAGGATTATCTCCATCGCAGGAGGATTGTGCTCACCGTTAAATTGTTTTCCCCGTACGAATTCGAGAAATCTTTATACCCCAGGATATTATCGTTCGCTGAATGAAAAGGATGGTGTCCGCAGGCGAGCTTGAAAAATATGCCTACTGCCCGCTGAGCTGGTGGCTGAGCAGGGACGAACTCGAGCACTCCCCGAAAGAACTGGAGGGCATTAAGAGGCACGGGGAGATAGAAAAGAAGATAGAAGATATCGTCATCAAAGAGAAAGAGTCCAGAAACTTGGAGAGGTTCATTTTCTGGTTTTCTTTTGTCGCCACCGCCCTGTCGTTTCTGGGTCTTGTGATATGGCCGCTACCCACAAATGAGGACATATCGAGGATTTTACTTTCCGAAGCCCTCCTGTGGCTGATATTTTCACTTTATTTCCTGAGAGAGGTCGAGAAAAGGAAGAGAAAGGGGGAGACCAGACTTCAGGAAAGATTGATACTCCTGACATCCGTAGCCTCCCTTCTGATAACCCTTTACGCTGTAGGATTCCTCTTTCCCCAGGACATGGATATGAGCAGGATAATCCAATCTCTGGCTCTTCTATGGCTCATGGGTGCGACCGCATTCCTTCGGAGAACCGCCGTGCTGGAAAGCGAGGCTAAAAAGGTTCGAAAAAAGATCAATGTTCCGGAGGGAGAGATCGTCTATTTCGACCTCGATAACGGAAAATCGGAACTTCTGACCTCCGAGAAATACGGTCTGAGCGGGAGGCCCGACCACATAATAAAGAAAGACGGCTACTGGATACCCGTGGAACTGAAGACCGGAAGAACGCCAAGAGGTCCTCTGTTCTCGCATATAGTACAGGTTGGCACCTACTGCATGATTATCGAGGACATAAAGGGAAAACCCCCGCCGTACGGGATAATAAAATACCCGGAAAAGGGCTTTGAGATAGAGTACAGCGAAGAACTGAGGGACATCGTGTTGAAGAAGAGGGACGAACTTCTTAGGGACCTTGAGAAAGGCAAAGCCCACAGAAACCACAGAAGACCGGGAAAGTGCAGAACGTGCTCAAGAAGGAAGAGGTGTCCGGAGACTCTTGCATAACCATGCCAAATCTTTTTAACCCTTTCATTTTTGCCCTTTCATGCGCCTCGACGAGCTCCCTCCAAGGGAAAACTTCAACGACTGGTACAACGAGATTGTGGAAAAGGCAGGGCTCACGGACAAGAGATATCCGATAAAGGGAATGAATGTCTGGATACCCTACGGCTGGAAGGTGATGCAGTCCGTGGACTCGCTCATAAGAAAGGAGTTCGATGCGACCGGACACGATGAGGTATGCTTTCCGACATTGATACCGGAGACGGAGTTCGCCAAGGAAGCCGAGCACATAAAGGGCTTCGGAAAGGATGTGTACTGGGTCACCCATGCTGGAGAGAACGAGCTGGATGTGAAGCTTCTGTTGAGGCCGACGAGCGAAACCGCCATGTATCCCATGTTTTCCCTATGGATACGCTCACACTCCGATTTGCCCATGAAAATATATCAGATAGTTAGCACATTCCGCTATGAGACAAAGCAGACAAGGGCATTCATCAGGGTCAGAGAGATACACTTCTTTGAGTCCCACACAGCACACAGAGATTTCGAGGATGCGGAGAGGCAGATAAAGGAGGATCTGGAGATACTGGAAAGGCTCATGAAGAAGCTCTGTCTTCCGTATCTGATACACAGAAGACCCGACTGGGACAAGTTCGCAGGTGCATACTACAGCCTGGGCATAGATACGCTGATGGAGGGAAAGATACTTCAGATAGGCTCGATTCACCAGTACAAGGACAATTTCTCAAGACCTTATGATATTCGTTACGAGGATGAGAACGGCGAGCACAGATATGTGCATCAGACGACCTTCGGAATGAGCGAAAGATTGCTGGGCGCGATAATAGGGATTCACGGAGACGAGCACGGTCTGATACTCCCACCCGCAATAGCACCCTATACTGTGATAATAGTTCCGATACCGAAGAAAGGGCATCAGGAAAAGGTATACGAGGAATGCATAAAGCTCTGGGATGAGCTGAAGAGCGCTGGATTCAGGGTGCATTTCGATGGCCGGGACCTGAGGCCGGGAAACAAGTACTATTACTGGGAAATCAGAGGAGTTCCCGTGAGGGTGGAGCTGGGTCTCAGAGATATAGAAAACGGAGAGGTCGTGCTCTTCAGAAGGGACAAGATGGAGAAGAAAAGCGTGAAAAGAGAGAATCTTGCCGAAGAACTGCGCTCCCTTCTCACTGACATCGAAAGAAATCTGTATGAAAGGGCGGAGAGAAAGATGCAGGGTCGCATCGTGGAGGCCGACGAACTCTCGGACCTCGATCCGGAGAGCGCTCCGGACATACTCAAGGTTAAATGGTGTGGCAAGGAATCATGCGGAATAAGGATGGAAGAGATAACGGATATGAACGTTCTCGGCACCTCGGAACCTGAGGAAAAGGCTGACGGGAAATGCCCGATATGTAGCAAAAACGCCGTGAAATACGTTTATCTTGCAAAAACATACTAACCTTTTATTCCTTTCATTCTATTGGGTATTAGAAAATTATATATACTCTTAATCTAATGTCGGAACGGTGAAGCCATGGACACCTACAGCATAAGCATAGCACTTCTGATAATCGGCGGGATTCTAATAGCTCTGGAACCGGTGGTGCCCGGATTCTTCATATCGGTCCTGGGTACGTTCCTTGGGGTGATGGGTGCAATAGGTCTGATATTTCCTGGCGCTCTTTACAGCCCAATATCTGTAGTCATTGCGATAGCTGTATCCGTCGCGACTGCCATATCAGTGCTCTACATGTACAAGAAAATAGGAGGGAATCAGAACCCCCAGACAATGGTATCCTCCAGCCTTGTGGGGAAAAAAGGCATGGTGAAGAAAAGAGTCGTACCTCACAGCATAGAGGGCAAGGTAGAGATAGAGAACACGATGTGGAGTGCCACGGCAGACCACGAAATACCCGTCGGAACCCCGGTTGAGGTCACATCCAGCGAAGGGGTCCATGTAGTGGTCAGAGAGGTGAGAAACTTCTCCGAATCCGGAAAAGAGGTGAAAGAATGATAGAATGGATATTGATTGGCGGAATAATACTCTTCATATTCGTGGTGGCTATTCTGTCGAGAGCCATAGTGATAATCAAGCCGTACGAAGAGGGGATATACATTTTCATGGGGACCTTCAGGAGGGTTCTCAGGCCGGGACTTAACTTTGTATCTCCAGTCTTCAGACAGATAATAATAGTCGACGAGAGAGTACAGACACTGGATGTCCCGAGACAGGAGGTCATAACCAAGGACAACTCCCCGACAAACGTGGATGCGGTGATATACATAAAGGTCGTGGATCCGAAGAAGGCGGTTTTCGAGGTTCAGAACTACAAGGTCGCAACGGTCCTCCTGGCACAGACATACCTCAGAGCGGTGATCGGTGACATGGAACTCGACGAGATACTTTCCAACAGACACCTGATAAACACGAAACTGAGGAACGAACTGGACAAAGCGACGGACCCGTGGGGTGTGAAGGTCGACAGCGTGGAGATAAAGGAGGTCGACCCGGTAGGCTCGGTAAAGAAGGCAATGGAAGAGCAGACATCGGCGGAAAGGGAGAGAAGAGCGGCGATCCTAAGAGCCGACGGTAAGAGAAGGTCTGCGATCCTTGAAGCGGAAGGAGAGAAGCGCTCTGCAATCCTGAAAGCCGAAGGATACAAGCAGGCCAAGATTCTGGAAGCAGAGGGCAACAAGACAGCCACCATACTGAGGGCTCAGGGGGATGCGCAGAAGCTCAGGATACTCAGCCTCGGAGCGGCCCCCATGGACCACAAAGCACTAACCGTCCTGTCTCTCGATGCGTTGAAGGCTATGGCGGACGGAAAGTCCACCAAGATAATCTTCCCGTTCGAGATATCCAAGCTCGTAGAAGGGGCGGCAGAATATCTGGGCGCATCTACAAAGGTTCCGGATAGGCCGTCGAACACGGTGGAACAGCTCGAGAGAATAATCGGAAAGATGGACGAGGTACTCGGTGAGATACCTGACGAGAAGAAGATAAAGGAAGAGCTGAGAAGGCTCGAGGAAGAGGAAAGAAAAGTGGACGCAGCCGAGAGAAAAGAGCTTGAGGCCATAAACAAGACTGAAAAGATGGCCTAAACCCATTCCCAATTTTTATATGAAAACTTTAAATTACCTGCTCCATTGAAGGCCGTGTCTGACCGAGAAGTCCTGGATAGAATTGGCAATTATTTCCGTAAAAGGCCGCTGTTAAGGCGTGTTATATTCTTCTTTCTGCCACCCGTACTCGGCGGGCTCTATATACTCCTTTTGTGGGTATCCTACTCTCATGACGTTTCCGGCACCATATTGGGAGCCATGACCGCATACTTCTTTCCTCCTCTGGGAAAGGAATCCGTCATCCCTCTCTCCGTAACATGGCTGAAGAGCCACGGGTATCCGGATGTGTTCCTCAACATGGTTGTTGTTCCTTTCTCGGTTGCGTTCATAGACATAGTCGTCGCTCTATTCCTGGCATGGAACTTCGACCTTGCCCTCAAAATACCGATACTTGGGAAGTGGATGAAGAGGATGGAGGATGCGGGAAGAAAGAGGATGGAGCGCTCCAAATGGAGCGGGAGGCTGCTTTTCTGGGGAATAGTTGCCTTCGTGATGGTGCCGTTCCAGGGAAGCGGAGGTGTGGCCGCCACGATACTGGGAAGACTTGCCGGAATGGACTGGAAGAAGACCGTGCTCGCGATAACCATAGGCGCGATAGCGGGATGCTTCACCATAGGCATAATATCGTACTATGCTGCGGATGCCCTCATAAAAGCAACGGGAGGTTCGACTTTCAAACTCGCCGCCCTTCTGATAGGAATAATACTTTTAATACTCCTGATATTCTGGTTCATATCCAACAGGAAGTACATAACAGACCACATAAGAGGTGCGATGCATGATAATCGAAGGTAAAAAGGTCATGGTCACCGGTGCGGCCGGTTTAATGGGGAGCTATCTCGTTGACAGGCTCCTTACCATGAAGTGCGAGGTAATCGGAATAGACAATCTTTCCTCGGGCAAAGAGGGGTTTTTGAAGGGGGCAAAGCGGAAGAAGAAGTTTAGGTTCGTAAAGTATGACCTTCTCGAGGACGAGGGTCTGGAAGAATACATGGACGGAGTGAGCATCGTATTCCACCTTGCGGCAAACCCGGATGTGAGGGTCGGGGAATCAAACAGCTCCGTGCATCTGGAACAGAACGTACTGGCAACCTATGTCGTCCTAGAAGCGATGAGGGCGATGGGAGTCCCGGCTATTGCGTTCACATCCACATCCACCGTGTATGGTGAGGCCAAACAGGTTCCGACTCCGGAAAACTACGGCCCGCTCGTGCCCATTTCCCTGTACGGGGGCTCCAAGCTTGCTTCCGAGGCCATGATCTCCGCATATGCGCACACTTTCGACATGAGAGCCGTGCTCTATCGCTTCGCGAATGTGGTTGGTCCGAGAAGCACCCACGGAGTTATCCATGATTTCATCGAAAAATTGAAAGAGAACCCGGATGAACTTGAGATTTTAGGTGCGGAGCCGGGCACGAGGAAGTCCTATGTGCATATAGACGACACCATCGAGGGAATCATCCACGGTGTTCATGTCTCGATGGACAGGGTTTCCATATACAACATAGGCAGCGAGGACCTTATAGATGTGAAGATGATAGCGGACATAGTCTCGGAAGAGATGGGGCTGAAACCGGCATACAGATGGACAGGCGGTGTTGACGGCGGGAGAGGATGGAAAGGAGATGTGAAGCTCATGCACCTAGATATCTCCAAGCTGAAATCTCAGGGCTGGGAACCGAAGATGACTAGTGCGGAGGCGGTAAGAGCGACCGTAAGAGGAATACTAGGGAAGTGAAACAACCTATTCTCAATTACTCCACCCTTCCCTTTCTCCTGAACTTCCTGTTCAATGCGAGGATGAAGAGCACAGTAATTTCCCCCAATTATGATTTGCAAATTACGATTTTCAGAACAATCAGTCATTCGCTCAATGTAAAAAGCTTCCAGTCCCCACCCACATCGAAAAGCCCTAGGCGAAAACTATAAGTAGATAATCTACATTATGATATGTGTGATTATCATGTTCGTAGGACGAAAAGAAGAGCTCGAAAATATAAGAAAACGGCTGAATTCCAGCGACTTTGAGCTTCTGGTAATCTACGGCAGGAGAAGGGTCGGAAAGACCAGACTCATGCTCGAAGCCGTGAAAGACATGGAGCACATCTATTATCTTGCGATAGAAGGGGACAATCTCAGACATTTCAAGAGAGTTGCGTCCAGAGCGGTACCTGAGATATCCTATCTTGAAGAGGACTGGGAGAATTATTTCAGATTCCTCAAACACAGGACAGTCATCATAGATGAATTCCCGAACCTGATAAAGGAAAATAAGGGCGTTCTCTCCATATTCCAGAGGATTGTTGATACCGAACTAAAAGACACGAATACGAAACTGCTGCTCTCAGGTTCTTCTGTATCCATGATGGGGGAGGAAGTCCTTAGTTATGGAAGTCCGTTATACGGAAGAAGAACCAGCTCGATAAAGCTTAAACCGCTGAAGTTCTGGGAAATAAAGGGTTTTTTCCCTGACTCCGATCTTAGAGAAATAATAGAGATATATGCTTTTGCGGATGGCATTCCCTATTATCTCGAAAGAATTGAGGCACCTTTCTGGGCATGGCTGAAAACTGAACTCGGGAATTCCGGAACTTTCCTCAAAGATGAGGTGGATTTTCTGATAAAATATGAATTTGAAGAGGTGAACACATACAAGAAGATTCTTGAAGCAATAGCACTGGGAAAAAGAACCCCCAAGGAAATAAGGGATTATCTCGGCCTGAAGCACTCCGATATAACTCCATATCTGAGAAATCTCATGGAGACAGAGTTCATAACGAGGGAAATCCCGATTTTCGATGGAGCGAAATCCAAAAAAGGCAGATATTATCTTAAAGACAACTTTACCGCTTTCTGGTTCAGATATATCTATCCGAATCTTTCCGCTATAGAGTAAAGAATATTCGAAATAGACCCGATAAAGGCTGATTACCCTACATATCTGGGGAGAATATTCGAGGAAATCTCTAAGGATTTTTTAGTAAAACTCAGAAAAGACGGAAAGACACCTGTCAGATTCACCAGAATAGGAAAATGGTGGCATCAGGATACTGAGATTGATATCGTGGCGGTGGATGAGACAGATAAAGAGATTATTTTCGGAGAGTGCAAATGGCAGGAAAATGTAAATGCGAAGAAGATACTCGAAAAACTCAGGGAAAAAGCAGAGTATTTGGGGTGGAACAAGGATAAAAGAAAAGAATATTACATGATATTCGCAAGGTCTTTCAAAAACAGGCCGGAAGATTGCTACTGTTTTGATATGAAGGACATGGAAAGACTGGCGTTTCGAAATCATACATAAATATGCTATTATATTTCATCTATAAAAGGCTTGCTACCTTTCTGTGAAATTCCTTGTAATGCCTCGATACCCCCCATTCCCTCTATTTCCTGTTCTCCCAGAACCTGACGAAAGCATCAACCATCGCATCCACGAAGCTCTGGCGGTATGTTATGAGAACCTTTGCAACCCGCCCCTCGTCAAGAACATAGTATCTTCCTCTGGCATCTTTTCCTATTATCTCTGCTTCCATCAGTCTTTTCAGATGGTACGAAAGAGTGGAAGGCGAGATATTGAAGTGTCCTTTCATCTCTCTGTGTGCGGAATGCGGGTGCATCATCAGGTGAAGGACTATCAGTCTGGGAAGTTCCTGTCTTAGTATGGTGAGGTATTTCTTGTCTCTGGCATCCACCACCTTCCCGCTAGTGGGATAATATGTGACCAGCCTGCCCTCCTTTTTTTCGACTATCAATCCGTGCTTTTCAAGGAACCTTATCTGATACCTCAGCGTGCCGAGAGCCAAGCCTGTCTTTCTCTGGAGTTCCCTCATGTGAATTCCCGGGAATTCCTTGACCGCTTCGAAAACACGCCTTCTGGCCTCCAGCTGAAGCACCTTCTCTTCCATGTCATTCCTTTCCGAACAACATTACAAGGAGAAACACGACCATCATCAGGTCCAGGCCCGCCCACAGCTCATATGTGAATCTCTGTATCCCTGCCATATCCGCGAAGATAAGTATTCCTTTCACCATCAGGACCCCGGATATCAGGGATATGGATAGTATCCGCCTTATGGCCGTTCTTCTGTAAGTCACCAGGGAAAATACGAGCAGAAGAGCGCTCGCCGCCGTCATTATACCCGCAATCACAGGAAGGGTGTCCACAATATCACCACACGTTTATAGGTTCGCATTAAAATTAGTTTTGGTCTGGAGTTCGAGCATCATCCCTCCATCCCCCGGACAATATTCATCATCACCCGGTTGTACGGTGCATCCATTCCCTTTTCCTCCGCTTTTCTTACGAACGCACCGTTTATCTCCCTTATTTCGGTCCTCTTTCCCTTCATTATGTCCTGGAGAGCGCTCGACATGTTCTCACCCGTCCTTTCGGCAACGGTCTTCCACTCCTTTACGGGGTTTTCAGGCATGTTTATCCCGTGGGCCTCTGCGATTTTACTGCACTCCTCCGCTATCGAATCTCCCAGTTCCCGCAGAGCGGCGACCTCGAGAAGAGCGGCATTTCTCACGCCCAGAACCGCTGTTATCGGGTTAATCACCGAATTTACGGCACCTTTCAGCCATATCTCACCAGCGATGTTATCACTCACCTCTGTCAGCATACCCGCGTTTGAAAGCACATATGCAAGGGCTCGAACCCTCATGGAAACCCTGCCGTCCAGCTCGCCTATGACCGTTCTTCCAACACCGGCATGCCTTATCCTGCTAGGTTCCATAAAGGTGATGCCGTGGGATGTCACACCGCCAACCGCATCTATGCCCATGTCTCTCAGTATAAGCTCGTTCTCGATACCGTTTTGAAATGAAAGCACAGGCACATCCGGGAGAACATCCAGTATCTCCCTACCTGCCTGCTCTGTCTGATATGCCTTGACAGTGAGGATTATCCAGTTGGGATAGAAGGGTGAATCTTTCAGTTTCTCTCCAACTCCGGGTTTGAAAGTCCCTTCCGTGTGCCCTTCAACCCGCAGCCCGTCCCTGGCGACGACATTGACATGCTCTCTCCTGCCAACCATATAGACCTCGTTCTCCCTAGATAGGAGCGCTCCGAAGAGGCTCCCGAGAGCGCCGGCGCCAAAGACGATGATGCGCATACCACCACATCACCTTCTCATTAATCCTTTTTTTGCCATCTGGTGTGCTCTTCTTGTTGGCTCGGGTATCCTGTGACCCATGAAACTTTCCGTTATCTCCCTCGCCTTTTCGAGAGATATCATGTTTCCCGGCGATACATATACCGGATTCTTCGCTTTTCCTCCTAGAAGCGCATATCCGACCACTTTATCATTCAGTATAATCTCTCCCTTTTTAACATCCGGCCATCGAAACTCCCCGCACAGAAGGTTTTTTGCAACTCCGATGGTCGGAATTCCCGCTTTTATGCCGACATATGATGCCAGACCCAGGTGTTCTGGATGAAGTATCCCGTTTCCGTCCACCATAAGCGCCTCTATCTTGTGGGAGGATCCCGATATCGCTTCGAGAATCAGCGGACCTTCTCTGTATGAGAGGTAGGTCGGTATGTAGGGTAAGCTCACGGTAGTCTCTAAAATCTCATCCCAAAGGCGGAGACCCGATATTTCGAAGCAGGATAGTGCCACAAACGCATTATTCCCCGAATACGCCACGTCCACACCCACAATCCTGTCGAACTCATAATCGTTAAGGTCTATGGAGGAGCGCATATTTTCCTGCTCCTTCCTGAGCTTTTTCAGTATTCCTGTTCCCGATGCCATGAAATCATTGAATATCGGGGCTTTGGCCTTTCCGTCGATTACTGTGATTTCTCTCAAAGCTCTGCTATCGAGGATGCTCATGTCCTCTCTTACCACCCTCCAGAAAGGCCCGTCTATGGAAGGCAGCATCCGGGCTATGGCCCTCACGGCCCTCCTGTCTCCCAGCACATCCGCTATATCTGTGAGTCTGGCAACCGTTCCCTCAGGAATCTGACATATGGCGCTCTCCAGTTCCTTTCTGAATTCTAACCCATAATCTTCCATATTGCCTCTTTCCAGACAGAATATGACCTTTCCATGCCGACATCAAACAGCAGTCTCTCGAAGTCGGAAATCCCTATGTGTTTTCCGCCGACCCGCCCTATCCTCATGGCATCTTTCACGATGCTCCGGAATTCCTCTTCTTTTTTCCTGTCAACCTCAACAAGCCATCTGGAAGGACTCTCCGAGAATATCTTGATGTCTGCCCTCACCCTGCCTATCTTTCCCACGTCTATGTCCGCACCTATCTTTCCTCCGAAACACATCTCCGCGAGAGCAATCGCTATTCCGCCCTCACCCACGTCATGAGCTGCCATGACCATACCCTTTTCCATGGCGTTCAGAAGAGAATCTGCGTTTTCCTTCAAAGCTCTGATATTGACCTTTGGCACCGTAGCGCTCTTTCCTCCGGAAAGCTCGTAGTATATGCTTCCTCCCATCTCAGTGCCCGTTTTTCCGATGATATATATCGGATTGTTTTCCCTCCTGAATGCACTTGTAATTGCCTTTCTGACATCTTCCATTATTCCAACACCCATAACTGTGGGGGTCGGAGGTATGGCACCTGCAGGGCTCTCGTTGTAGAAGCTGACATTTCCTGAGGCATACGGGACGCCCAGTGCTTTTCCCGCCTCACCCAGAGCTCTAACCGATTCCCTGAACTCCCAGAAACGATGCGGGTTCTCAGGGTTTCCGAAATTCAGGCAATCCGAAAGGGAGTGGGGTTTTGCCCCAACGGAGATCAGGGCTCTGTATGTCTCGTCGACTGCGTTCCATGCACCCCAGTACGGATCCATCTCGGATATTCTCGGCGCAATTCCGGTTGATATCGCCAGACCTTTCCACGAATTCTCTCTCGGTTTGATTATCGCGGCATCTCCGTGCGACTCATGGCCCACAACACCCTGCATCGGCGTTAAAACCGTGGAGCCCCTCACCTGATGGTCGTACTGCCTTATGACCCAATCCTTCGATGCGACATCCGGATGGGAGAGAATCTTCAGAAAGAGTTCCTCGTAATTCTCTGGCTCGGGAGGTGTGAATTCCTTCATCTTTCTCCGGGGTTTCGTGTATTTTCTCCTGTAAACCGGGCCTGCGGTGTAAAAGTCGAGGTCAAGGTCTATTACAACTTCGCCCCCGTACTTCACCTTTATCTGACTTCCTTTGACAGCCTTTCCTATCGGGTTGGCCAGAACATCCCATTTCTCGAATATCTTCAGAACTTTATCCACATTTTCAGGCTTAACCGCCAGCATCATCCTCTCCTGGCTCTCGGAAATCCATATCTCCCACGAAGCCATGTCCTCCTCCTTTAAAGGAACGTCGTCAAGTTCGACCTCCGCTCCGAGTCCCGCGGCGAGAGCCATCTCGCCTACACAGCTGGACAAACCACCGCCACCCAGGTCCTTCATTCCCTCCACAAGCCCCATCTCATTGGCTTCGAAACACGCATGGAATAGAGGTTCCTCGGTTATAGGGTCTCCGAGCTGCACGGCACCCCTGGATTCCTCCTCCGATTCCTCGTGTAAGGTTAAGGATGCGAATGTGACACCGTGTATCCCATCCCTGCCTGTCCTCCCGCCTGCCAGAACAAAGATGTCTCCTGCCTGACCCACCCTACTGTGGAGTATCCTGTCCTTTCTGACGATGCCGACACAGCCGACATTGACAAGCGGATTCCCTGTGTATCCTCTGTGGAAATATGTTATGCCGTTGACCGTTGGGATGCCCATCCTGTTGCCATAATCTCTTATCCCCGCCACCACTCCCGCAAAGAGATATCTCGGGTGCTTGACACCTCTGGGAATCTTCTCGTAATCCGTGTCGAGTTCTCCGAAGAATATCGGATCTATGAGGGCTATCGGTTGTGCACCCATACATGCAATATCCCTGAGTATTCCTCCGACACCTGTAGCAGCACCACCATAAGGCTCTATGGCAGACGGATGGTTGTGGGATTCTATCGCAACTGCATAGGCATACTCATCATCGAAACTCATGAGACCAGCGTCTTCGTTCGCAATGAAATCCTCATTTTTAAGGGAGAATATGAATTCCTTGAGAAGGGCTTTTGAGCTCTTATAGCAGGAGTGCTCGGACCACGCCTGACCTATGGCCTGCAGTTCTGCATCTGTCGGATTTCTCCCGAGTTTCCCGAAGTAATCCCTTACTTTTTTCATCTCCTCCACGGATAAAGCCAACCCCATCTCCTCGCTTATGGATTTCAGTTCCTCATCGCCTGCGTCTTCAAGAACAACTTCGTACAGTTCGAACGGAGCATCCTTTTTCAGATATCTCTCCATCTCACTCCCTCTTCACTTCCACAGTGTATTTGTGAATAACAGGGTTTGCCAGGATCTTTCTGCACATCTCCTTTCCCGTATCCAGGGCCTTCTCTTCATCGCTCTCATCAACCTCAACCTCAAAGACCTTTACGCTCCTAACCTTTTTTACCTCGAAACCGAGAAGTTCCAGAGCTTTCTTTGTGTTTTCACCTTCGGGGTCCGCAACGCCCTTTTTGAGCTCAATCCTGACTTCAAGTAATGTCATGCTTCGCCCTAAATGTAGGATGGTTTTAAGGGTATCGCTATCCGAAGAAATCTTTTTGTTTTATGTAGGTTGTTCAGATTTAGCATCTGCTATTGTATCTACAGGAGTTGCTGTGATTTTTTGCATTATCTCTTGGAATTTTTTACAAACATTTGGCCATTTGAAGTCACAAACTATCCGTCCTCTGGATAGAACTATGACCCTCTCCATCTGCTGAATTGTAGAAAATCTGTGAGAAATCACAATAAAAGTGGGCACTCTTTCTTTAATAATATTTATTATCTGTGTTTCCAATTCTGGATGTACTCCAGACATAGCTTCGTCCAATATCAGAACATCGGGCTTTTTATTTAGTGCACGGATAATGGAGACTCTTTGCCTCTCCCCCAGAGATAACTTGCGTTCTGCTCCGGGTCCTATCTTCTCATCTAAGGACATATCAAGAATTTCGGGAATCGTCTTTCCCATTATATTTTCTCCATAAGTGCCACCAAAAATGGGCTCTTCACCAGTTACAAGGACGATTCTCCCTCTAAGAGATTTTAAATCATATTTTTCGGCTGATATTCCATTTATTTCGTAACTCCCTTTATCTGGGAGATATAATCTATTTAGAAGCCTAGCTAATGTTGTTTTACCACTTCCAGTTGGTCCAACTATACCTATTTTCTCACCTCTATTTATATGTAAATTGTATTTCATTCCTAAGTATTCTCCAGAGAAATGCATCGTATTAATCCGCCTCAATTTTTTATTTCCTCCTTTTTCATTAGGAATGTCAATAATACTTCGAACACGCTCAAGAGAAGGTATCATCTGAGGTATAGCACCGATATCTGTTGCAAGAGTTGCCAGAGGTTCCATCACATTTCCAGAGAAATAAAAATAAACAATTATTGCTGCTGCATCAATAGCCGTAATTTTGGATAACATAAAAAGAACGATAAGGGGGATGACCATAGAAAGAACCGAATAAAGAAAAACATAAGAACGTAAGATCCCGACAACTTTCTTGGACCGAGAAAACCATTCTTCGGTTTCTTTTTTAAGAGTTAATGCGGATTTTTTTTCCAGCCCCATACTTTTTATGGTAGGTATCGCCTCTACTTTTGCCCTTACGCTTTCTACAATGCTTGAAAAGGCATTTCTCTCCTGAAACGAGGCCTTTATTAGGATATTGGATTGTTTCAAGTAGATTAGAATAAAAAGAGGTACGAAAAGAAGAATGAGAAATGGCAAATAAATATTTAATACGTAAAGTGCCAAAAGATACCCAATAAATCTCAGTAGATTTATTATAATAGCTGGCCATAGAGCACCTACAACATTTCCAGCCATTTCTGTATCTGATAAAAATTTTGCAATAAAATCTCCAGGTGTGGTTGTTCTAAGCTTTTCCAAAGGTGCTGATACAAGTTTTTCATACATAGAAGAAAGCAACCGCATCTGCACCAATTTCTTGACTATATCGACTATATATGTTGCTACTGATGAAGTCAACACAAAAAGAATTCCGATACCGATAGCCAGTATGAAAATAGTAGGATCTCCCCAATTATTAATAAATTGCTTAAGTACTAATGCATAATATATCCCGATCATTACAGACAATAATTGAACGAGAACCATTATGGATTGATACTTTCTAATGCCCGTAAGCTTGCTATATTCCCATATTAATTTCATTGTTTTCATGTTATCCCTCTATAAAATGGCTGTAGTATTTAGATATGCTTTTTATAATTTTGCATTCCTCATCATAGGGGGCCGAAATATCCCCTTTGATTAGATACCTCTTTCCTAGGCATTGTTTACAGGTATATCTCAGCCAGCATGAATGGCATTTTTTTGATTCGGATTTTGTATTATTTAACAGAGATTCTCGTATACTCCAAAATTTTTCATCAGGAAAATTTTTTAGAATATTTCCCATATTAAAATTTGGATACATTAACCAATAACAGGGAAAAACATCTCCCCTTGGATCTACTGTTAAGGTGTCAATACCTGCCATACATGGCCATGGTGATATAAGATTTGCACTTAAAAGACCCCTCCATTCATTCAAACTTTGTGCCTCTTTATTATTTTGACCGAGATATTTCATTAATTCTTTCATTTGGGTAAAGATATGAGCATAGTACTCTTTGCTATTTTTCAAAGAAAATTCCCAAACAATATAAACATCATCGAAACCCAGAGATTTTATATGCGTCCAGACATCAACCATACTGACTTTACTTTCTATATGTTTGTGTGTATATGTTACTTCAGCTATTATTTTCCCTTTTCTGGGCTTATTGAGTATTTCTTTTAAGCCTTTGACAACAATCTCATATGTCCCCTCGCCATTGAGAAATACTCTATTCAAATCGTTAATTCTTTTTGGACCGTCTAGACTAATATAGATTAAGTCTATATTCTCTGCTAAAAACTGAGCTGTATCTGTATCGATGAGTGTGCCATTAGTGTTTAGGATATATTTTACATATTTAAAATTATTTTGTTTTAAGTGAGAAATAATATATTTCATAGTATCTATATTAAATAGTGGCTCACCTCCAAAAAATTGTATAAATCGAAAAGATTTATTTGAAAGTTTTCTTATTTTCTGGAGGGCAATCCTTGCAGTTTTTTTGGACATCAGTTCGTGACTCTTTGTTTTATATATATCATTTGTATAACAATATTTACATGCCAAATTACATCCTGTCGTCAGAATAAAAGTTAATTTATCAATATATATTTCTTCTGCATATCTAATATTTGTTTGTATGTTTTTGGCAGGCAATCTCTCATCTTCATAGATTTTTGAAATATCTCTCAATAGTTCAGACAGACTAGATCCTTCTATCTTCCAAAGAGAAGCTGTAGGGATGTGGTAGTATAGAGACCCTGACATATGAAAAAAATTAAAAAATGATAATATATTTTTTTGTGGGATATGTGCCATACTTTCACCTCAGGTCAAACAACCTGCCCCACATATTCCCGGCCCTGAAATGCATCCTACCACACATGCACCCATTGCAGGTTCCGGTTGTGATCCGGCTTTGGTTATTGCGATTTTTGTAGCCATTTTTTCACCTTGCCTATTGAGGCATAAAGGGAGATAGAGAGCTTCTATATATATCGATTAACTGTTCCGAGATTTCCATGTCAACTCTATCCGAAGAAATCTTCCTCCTCTTCCCTGACCTTTTCAGGGCTGTCGGCCATGGCGTATGCTTGCAGCGGCTCTTTATTCAATATGAAGAAATTCTCTCCCCACTTGAACTTCGACATTATTTTCCTTGCCTGCTCCCGAAAGCCGATGATAAAAAGGGCTGCTGCAAATGCCTCTGCCGTGCTGAGCCTGTAGGGTTTTCCATAGTTTATCGGGTTCGCCGCAAGAAGTATGGGCAATCTCCGGGATATGTGTCTTCTCGTCTGAAAATAACTCCTTTCCTCCTTGTTCCATGAAGAGTCGACAGCGGATATTCCCCTTAAAACTGCTGTCTGCCTGTCCCCCTTCCAGAGCACATCCTCCACAAATGGATTAAGGAGTATCGAGCCTGATGGAAGCCTGCCGATATTTCTGAATTCCTTTGCAAATCCGAATCTGGCCATCTTTCTTCCAGTTGACTTCCTCGGATCATCCTCTCCTGCCTGAAATATGTAAAGGCGAATATCAGAAGTCGAAGAGGGTTTTCTGGGCATTTCTCTCCCTTTCCGGCTTTTCGAGGCTTATCTTACCGTACTTTCCTCCTCCGCCGGGTATGAGGTGTATCTTTCCTGTTCTGAATTTCTCTACGGCATCACCCACTTCCGGGCTCGCCTCTTTTTTCACCTCATCAAGCGGTGCGTCCACAAGCACATTGACCTCATTGCCAAATTTCGTTATCAGCCTTTCCCATTCTCTCTGCACCTTCTTCGTCATCGGAGATGATGTGCCGAAGGCCATTGAGATTATCTCCGCGAGAGGTATGAGTCTGAGATAGGGTGGTCTGTGCTCCGGATGCTTGGGCTCCTTAAGGTCTGACAGCTCGTTAACCCTGTCCTTAACGCCCTTCTTTATCCTTCCTCCGCAGAGAGGGCATTTCCACCTTGCCATTTCGGCCTCTTTCAGAGTGTAGTGTCTATAGCAGCGTGTGCATGCAGTCTCATTATACTTTCCCTCCTCAGGAGGCAAGCCCACATTCAGCACAGTCTTTCTTCCCTTTTCCCTTAGTATTGCCATATTTATCTCTTCGAATGTCGCGTCTTCCACCTCAAAGCGGTTGAATTCCCTGGCGAGCCTGAAAGGATATGGAGAATGTGCGTCGGAGTTCGTGAGAAATGACAATCTGTGCAGTTCCGAAATCCTGTCAGCATAATCGGAATCGGCGCTCAGCCCCAGCTCAAGGAATGAGACATAATCCGCCATCTCTCCATAGCACGATTTCAGGGAATCATGAGCGGCATACATTGCTGTCCAGGGTGTGAAGGCATGGCATGGTCCTATGAGAGCTCCAACATCCTTTGCAATCTCCGCAATCTCCCAACCCTCCATGAATACATGGGGTCTGCCATCATCATCTATGTTGTTCGACCTAAGTTTAAGGCGCTCCTTCATGTCTTCCGCTGCGCTCAATGACGGAAAAATCACCAGATGATGTACCCTGTGGGTGTCCTCAATCTCCTCTGTCATTATGAAGCGCATTCCATTGAGCTCGAATGTCCCCTCATCCACTCTCTCCATGGACTTTATCTCCTTCAGCCATATCGGATGGAGGCAATCTCCTGTGCCCAGCAGGTGTATGCCTTTCTTTTTCGATTCTATGGAGAGCACGTCAAGTGTCATGTTCTCGCTGACCCCACCGGAAAATCGGCTGTGGATGTGGAGGTCTGCATTTATACGCATCGGGGCATGAACTGAGAAAGGGTTAAAGGTTTTTGCTATATGATTTAAATCTTCTTCGCACGGCATACGGAAACATTAGCATATTTCTTCGCACGGCATACGAAACATTTATAAAGAATTTTTCCATTACAAGTTTATGCCCGAAGAGACCTTGATGCTCATGAACCCGTGGTGGAGCGAA